>MIAN01000062.1 GCA_001829125.1 Spirochaetes bacterium GWB1_27_13
TGCACCATTATCTGCAATTTTAGTACCAGTTAGGCTTACGAATTCGTCTTTAAAATTTGTTGCAAGTGTATCAAATCTCGCTTTGTATTGTTTGTTAATTGCCAAATCACTCAAAAGTTCGAGATTAAAGCTTAAAACAGGGAGTACTACATTAACCATTACTTCTTTTGAAGGAATACCAAGATTTGATAGTCTTCCAAAGAAAATTATTGCTTCTTCTTCATCATCTGTTGCTCCTTGAATAAAGGACATCAAATCTAGCGTAGCAATAAAAGATTGAACTATATCTCTTTTAATAGCTTTATTTAAGATACAACTTACTTTTCCATTAGAATCTGTTGTACTTCTTTGTGTTAGATCAAGTTCTCCTTTATTTGTTTTAAAAGTAAGAGGGAAATTAACTAAAGGTTTGCCATTGCTTGTAACATTAAACTGAATTTCCACAGCTTTAGGATTTATTTTAGCGATTTCTATTTGAGAATTCACAGGATTAATTGCTATTCCACTTAAAATTTTTTGCATTCTCGAAACAAGTTCGTTTACAATGAAAACTTCTTGACCTTTGTAGTTTACTTTCAAAGAATTTGCTATATAAACTCCAACATTAAAATAACCTAAAAAAGCATATTTAAAAGCTAATGCTTGATCTTGCTCATTATCACATTTTGTTAGATAGTCCAATGCTATTTTTTTAGCATTTTCCATTTTTTCTTGTTGTTTTCTTTTGTATTTTTCAATATCGAGTCTGTAATATGCCCAATATCCTTTTTCTGGAGAATACCAGATTTCTATAACTTCAACATCTTCTATATTTTGTTTAACACTTAATTTTACATTTTGTTCAACTTGTTCTTCGGTAATGCCATTTTTTTCTTTCATCATATCAGTTATTTCTGATTGAACTTTAACTTTTATTTGAGATGCGATTGAGTTTAATGCTGCATCTTGAGATTGTTGCATAGTAGAACCAGTAGCAATACCAATATAGTACATTGGATTACTTGGGAATTTTTTTATCCATGCAGGTTCTGCCCCTTGATTTATTTTAACATCTTTTTTCTTGTCTTCTGCGTTAATATTAAAAATAAATAAAAGCATAAAAAAAACAAGGGTCATATTTATTTTATTGTTCATAATTTTCAACTCCAATATTTACTTAATAAGATTATTATAATACATAAAATTATTTTTTTCCAAAAAAATATAATAAAATATAAAAATAAATCTAATAAATTTACAATTTTTTCATATTAAAATATTAAACCCGTTTAAAAAAAACGGGTTTAATATATATCTATAAATTACTTTACATTAAATTTGCCAGAGATAGAAATAACAACATCTCCAGATTGTGGAGCCATTGCTGGGTCTTTTAATTTTATAATTTTAGCATTGCTTTCTGTTTCGCCAACAGATTCGATAATACCACTTGCAATAACTGTTTTTTCTTTACCAATTACTTTTTTTGTTGCAGGATGAACTATATCTTTACCAAGTCTTATAACAATAAAGTAGTCATCTTTTTTAGCTCCTCTTTTTGAGCCAACATCTGTCATAATTTTTGTACCATCACCAGTAAGAACATAACCAATTAATGGGAATGTAGCTTCAAGTTTAGATGCAATGTTTTCAATTGCTTTTTTTGTTGCTCCAACAAATTGCTTTGACATATCAACACCAACGATTGTATATGTACCGCCTTGTGTTTCAACTCTTGCTGCTCTGAATTCTGCAGGACCTTTAATTACATTACCTCTGTCATCTACAACCAATATTGTAGAGTCAGCTCCAGTTCCTTCAACAGATTTGAAAATTTTACCTGTTGAACTATCAATTGCACTAAGATTAAATGTAATAGAAGCGTTTAATTCGTAATGAGAATATTTATCTTGTACATCTCTAATTGCTGATGTAATTTTACCAGTTAAAATATAATCAGCACCAAGTAATTCACCAATCCTAGCTGCATTTCCTGATGTAAAATCATCCGAATTAGCAATCTTTTGTTCTTTTAAAACAGTTGCAAGTCTGCTTCTTTCAACAAGTTCAAACTTACCAGTATTAAACATTGCTGTTGTAAGCATATCTGTAATACCAAGATCATTAACATTTAAAGCGATATTTACATTGCTTTCAAAATCAATAATTGCCATTAAAGGTTTATTTACATTTTCTTCGTTAGCGATTTTTAATAAAACATCATCACTCCAACCATCAGGAAGTGTTAAATCATTAACTTCTTTTGGTAAATTTGAATTTTGATTTTCAGTAGAGTTGTTTTGATTGGTATCTTCTTTTTCATCTTTTGTTGATTTACAACCGATCAAAAAAATTACTAATAAAATAACAGGTAACAATTTAAAAATTTTCATTTATTTTCTCCTCTTATTATTATAAATACTGGAAATTACTCCAATATTTTATCCAATCTCGATTTACATATTTTTGCTAATTATTTCTAATACTGCTTTTTGTTTATCAAGAATTTTTTTAGCTTCATCCATTCTTTTCTTGCCTCTGTCAAAATTTTGTTGGAATGTTTCTCCTGCTTTTTTACCAACAGCTTGTGCTTCTTTATCTGTACCGTATAGGTTTACAAAATAGTTAGCAATAGAAAACGCATCAAGATTTAATGTCCAGTTAGCAATTTTAGCAACGTCATTTGCAATCTGAAGACTAAAATCCATACCTTTTTTGATAACGCCAACAACTGCACCGCCAATAGCGTTAGTTAAATCTTTTTGGATTTTTACTTTTTTCTTTAAAGAATCGTTTAACATATCAACTTTATCTTTTGTTAAACTCTTAACCATAGCATCGTATTGTGCTGCAGTTAAATCTTCTTCAGCAACTTCGATACATTTTGTTAATCTTGCAATATCTCTTAGTAATAAACCATTTGCTTCAGCTTGTGCAAAAGAACATTCTCCTATAACTGAAGAAACAGCACCTAATAAGAAACCTTCATTTCTAATTTGGTTAGCCATTCCACCACAATACCAAATGTCAGCATCTTCAATTGTATCTATACCAACATAAACATAATCATTTGTTTTAACGCCAATTCCAGAAGATAAAGTACCGTCTTCATTTTCAACAGCTGTTAAAGGTAGTGTTTTGCCTTCAACACTAACAAAAACTGGTTTTTTCCAACCAACGTTAATACAAAGGTCTCTAATTGAGTTGATAGTTACTTTTTTGTAACCCCATGTGTATTTGTCTCCGCCTTCTTTTAATACACCTGTATATAAAGAAGTGTAACCTTCATTTGCTGATTCTCCTTTAAATTGTTTAAATTGATAGTCTGAGTCTGATTTAAGCCATGTAGTATTAAAAACTGCTCTTGTAATACCTGTAAAATCAATATCAACAAGTATATCAATTAATTTAGCTGTAGTCATCTTATAGCCAAAACGACCGTAGATATTACCTTTTTGGTAAGTTGGCTTATCTTTTTTACCGCCATCTGTCTTACAACTAAAAATTAATGATATTAAAACCAAAAATAAAACAGAAATCTTTAGAAATCTTTTCATAGTCCACCTCATAATAAATTTGTTTGATTCTATTTTATTTTACAAAAAAATAAAAGTCAATTTTTTTTGTAAAAAAAATAAAAAAAATATTATTTAATTAAATATTTTTTTTAATATTAAATCTTATATTCTCTATGTTTATTTTACTATCTTATTGATAATAAATACTTTATTTTGAAAAAGTCTATATAATATAAAATTAAGAGCTATTAAATAGAAATAGCAATAATATCATTATTATTACGCTTTTTTTTGGATAATTAAAAAAATAAAAATTTAAATTTTATTGCAAACAATTTTATTAAAAAAATGAAAATATTATACAAATATAGAATTTAATTTTTTAGAGAATGATAAAAAATCTATTATTTTTTTTAAAATAATTAATATAATTTAGAAAATATATGTTTAAATTATTTTAAAACATCATTTACATAAAATATTTCCTATAATTTTCAATTTTTAATATTAATCTATCTCCAATAGTTGTATTTGCTTTATTTAAAGTTTTATAAATAAGTATAGCTTCATTATGATAATTTTTTATCTTTTCAATAGACCATTCTTTTGGAGGCTCTTGCAAATTTGTAATTCTATCAGCCATTTTAACAATCCAAACTTCTTTAGGTTGTGTAATTATTCTATCAAGGCTATCTTGCATTCTAATTTCTTTTGCTATATTTTTATTTTTAGTTAAAGCAAGGACTCCTTGTGCTATATTGTCTCCAAAATTATCTTTAATATCTTCGTAACTTGTTTCTGTATCCTCTATTGTGTCATGTAGAAGAGCTACTTGCATAGCAAACATTATATCTAAATTTAAGTCAGTTAAACAACAAGTTATAACTTCCATACAAACTGTTGATAAATGGACTACATAAGGAAAATTATTACCAGGCATTTTTTGGTCTTTATGAGCATTTGCTGCAAAATTTATTGTTTTTTGATACAAATCATTGTAATACATAATTTTTATCCTTCTTAATCTCTGTATAATCCTTGTTATAAATCAGTATTATCCCAATTATTCGGGTTATCTATATATTTATCTGCTATTTTTCTTGTAGAATGCCCTTCCAAAATGTGGAATGTTTTGAGTCTTCTTATTTTAGAGGGAGATAAAGAGCCTATTGGTATAAAAATTAATTTTTTACCACTTCGTCTTGCCCAACTTTTTACATAATGTGTTGGTGGTTTTGCAGAAATTAAAACAATATTACCAGTTATAGAGTGGTCAATGCCTGCCATTATTAGGACTTCATTTTTTTTCATTCCTTCATAATCATAATCATTCCAAATATCAGTTAAAGAATAACGTGGGTAAAAAAGTAAAAATCCACCATATTCGCATTTACTAATACCTTTTCCAATAACGTCAATGCCTGGCGGAGTAGAATAAAATGACATGTCAGACTCCTGATCATTTTCGCCCCACCAAGTCATTTGATAAGAAAATATGCCCTCTTCATCTTCTTCCTCTTCGGTAAAAATAAAAATTACAGCATCAACATCTCCACCAATTTTAGGAGTGTCTTTGACATAAAGTCTTCTTGTATGGAAATTTTTAAGTGTTTCTCGTAAATCAAGTCCATCGAGTAAAGACCCAACAAAAGGAGTTGTCAATTGATATTTTGACTCTGCTAAATTTAGTACTTTTTTTCGTATTTTATTAGAATATGACTCCAAAAAGATGTCTTCTGGTTGATAAGAACATAAACCATCTTTATTTTCGTCCCATTGCTCCTTCCATTTGTCCAAATCTTTACGTTTTGAATGGGTTATTGGTCTAAAAACATATCTTTTTTTACTATTTATTTTTGTCCTAAATCTAAAAGAAATAGACCTATTACCAAAATCCTCTGGTTTAAGTCTTATTGCGCCACTATTTTCTGGTGGAAGCCATTTATAATTTGCTGCAACATTATACCAATGAAAAGAAAAATCATCGTCAACGCAAGAACGAGCAGCAAGTAGCATATCTAAAGATGATGGAATTAAACTGTTATTTTGTAAACTAAGTTTATATGCAAATTTAAAGAATAAATTTTTATTTGGAAGTTTTACTGCTTCCTTAATTTCTTCTTTATATTTTTTTTCGACTTCTTTAAAGAGTTTAAAAAAAGAATTTTCAAAATCAAAGTCATTATTTTGTCTCATTTCTTCATAACACTGTATTAAAAAAGCAGATGGCTCTAAAATTTCACCAAAAGAATCTGAATGTAAGAATTTTAGAGTTCTTTCACCTGTGAATATAGTATTTTTAAAAGAAATATCATTTTTTTTAAAATTTTTAACTATCCCAATTATATGTGATATTCCACAAACTAGCATAACTTTTTTATCATTCATACAAGAAGAATAAAAAATTCCACCAATTGTCTCTTCTCTAATTTTATCTTCTTCTATTGTATGATTTTTGTTTTGAAGAATCCCAATTGCTGTCTTCCAAAATAAATTTAGATTAATTTTATTAGAAATAAGGCTTTGAAAAGTCGAATCATCTGTGTCAAGTGGAGGCTTTTCTAATGGAAAATCAGCAAAAATAATTTCACTATTTAACTCAATACCTGTTCTAATTGCTTCAAAAAGAGGCTCCGCTGGATGAATTATTGTATAATTTTTGTTTTTTCCAAAATTTTCTTCCAAAACGCTAATTTGTGGTAATTTTTTTATAGCTTTTAGAATATATTCTTGATCTGCTGGCGATAATTCTACTACTATGATATCAGGTCTATATTTTAAGATAGATTTTCTTAATTCTCCTGCTATTATTGTAGAATTGTGAATTACTGGAAAAATTAGTGTTTTATCATCATTTAAGTAAATAATATCATCGTTTACAATTAATTCGTTCATTTGTACTCATTTTCTTATGTTTTATTATAATTTTATTATTTTAGATGAATTAGTTTTTTTCTTTAAGTACAGCAAAAATAATTTCATTCAAACTATTATCGAGTTTTTCTCTATCATAACAATCATTAATTAACCTTTACAAAAGAAATTAACAATTCTTCAACGAGTTTATGATTAAAAAATAATTTTTTGTAACGATTATCATGATTGTCTACCATAAAAAATTTAACATAAAAATTACAGTTAGACAACAATAAATTTATTTTATGAAGAATTTTTTAAAAAAAAGGATTGATTTTATTTACAAATCAACCCTTTTTTTTATTATTTGTTTTGTTTTTTTATTTGAAGATATCCAATTGCAAAAAAAATTAATCCAATTAGAATAGCAATACCTCCAAAAATAACAGTTTGAAATTGTGATTGTATTAATCCATATAATAATGGTATTAATGCAAAACAAATTAATAATATACCTATAACAAAAATTATAGGCGTTTCTTTTTCTTCATTTTGATTTGTATTTTTATAATGTTCTGACATTTTTTCCTCCGAATAATTAAGTGAATTTTATAAATATTTAAATAAAAAAAGATTAATTAAAAGAAATTAAAGGAGGAGGTCGTGAAAACAGGCATAAAGGTTTTTTATAAAGATATTTCAGATTGAAATCGAATAATTTGATATATTTAATCCAACTTAAATTAATTTGAAAAGATAGACTTTTGAGATTATTAAGGTATTGATATAGTCTGTTGCGAATAATAGACCTATTCGTTGAATTTTCATTCTTATGCAAATAAACAGGATAATTATCAGAAACCGAGAAGAAAACAAAATTTTTACTAGATTTGAACGAATGAAGATAATGTAAATTGCTGAAAAATTCATAAGTAGTTAAGAATAAGTTTAAAAAAATGAAAATATAAAATATTTTTTGAAATTTTAGATAATCGAGTTTAATAGCCTTAAATATATTTTTCATTTAATTAACTTTAACCCTTATGAAACAACTATCGCTTATAAAAATATAATCCACAACCTAAAAAAAGTCAATTAAAAAGATAATAAAAATAATGTTGGATTCAATTTTTATTTCGTGATATGACGGATTGGAAAAATATGATGATTTTCAAAATCATTATTTACATATTTTCCACACCAACAATCTTGAAATTATTTTTTAATATAAAAAACTTTTTGTAAATGTCAAATATTTATTAAACAATAAAATTTAATTTTTTTATAAATATATATTTCATTTTATCGAAAATGTGTTAGAATAAATATGTTGATATTTAATTATAATTTTTATAATATCAACCTTGAAAGTTATTTTACTAATTAATTATTTATAAAAATATATCAAATATAGAATATGAATGACTTTTCAGTGTATCTTTTAATAAATATTTATTATTTTAGGTGAAAATTGGAAAATATGGATAAAAATCAGGTTTTTACAGTTAAAATATATTTTATAAATCCTATTGATTTGCTTTCTGTTATAGTTAATACTCTTATTGAGCTTGAATATGAGGCTTGTGCGATAAGTGATCTGGATAAAGAAAATTTACTAAAGATTCTTCCAGAAAATAATAGAAATGTTATATTTATATGTATAAGAAACAAATTAGAGATTGATAACTGGTTAAAATATGCAGAGCAACTTTATCAAATGAAAGATACTCATATTATTATTGGTGCTTTTGTTTATGATAATATAGATCAGGAGTCAAAAAATAGACTTTTGGAGCAAAATATTTCTACAATAGAATTTGGGACTCTAAAAAGTAATGCTTTAGGAGTAATGAGAAACATTTTAACATTCTTTGAAGCAAAAGGAAAAAGATCATATATTAGAACAAAGACTTACGGTATAGCAGAGGCATATTTTTATGTTAAGAGTAGAGAAGAGCCAATTACAGCAAAAATAACTGATATTTCGGCTTATGCTTGTTCTTGTGAAATAGATTTGACTAATAAATTTTTTTTTGAAGTAGATATTTATTTTTCTGAGATATTATTTGTACTTGGTGGAATAAGGGTTAGGACAGCAGCAAAAGTTTTAGGTTTTAGTAAGCTAACTCCTAATATTTATATTTTGAAATTTTGTACTGCAAAAATAGATGGTGGCAAAATTATTTATGAGGAGTCGATAACACCAGAGATAAGTAGAAAACTTCATGATTACATAAGAAAATGTTTAAAAGATGAACTTTCTGAAAAATTTGCAAGATTAAATGAAGAAAAGAATCCTCAGCTTAAAGTAGAGGCAAAACATAAAGAGCAAAAAATTGAAAATAAAAAAATGAACTTAAAGCAAAAAGAGGATAAAGTTGAACAAAAATTTTCTGATGATAAAAACACAGAAGATGGTAAAAATGAAACTAAAATTGTTGAAAATAAGCAAAATTAAATAAATTTTAAAAAAATCTAATTATTTGTAGGATACATATGTCTAAAAGAGTTGTTGTTACTGGAATGGGAGTTATTACACCTATTGGAATCGGAGTACAAATTTTTTGGAATAATCTAATCGCTGGAACTAATGGAGTAAAAAAAATTACTACTTTTAGTACTGATGGTTTTAGAACAGATAAAGGTGGCGAAGTCTTAGACTTTGATGAAAAAAAAGATTTGGGTAAAGATTATCTTGCGATGGGGCGTTCTTCTAAGTTTGCCATAACTTCAATAATTGAGGCTTTAAATATGGCAAAAATTGATTTAGATTATCTAAAAAAATCAAAAGTAGCGATCTCTGTTGGTACAACAATGGGAGAAATGCAGATTATAGAAGAAGCAGTAAAAACTTTTGTAACAAAAGGTTTTTCTGATGTGCCAGATGATTTGCCGAAAAAATATCCTTGCAATGTAATATCTGCAAATATTGCAAAATTTTTTGAAATAAGTGGACAAACTATTGTTATACCTGCTGCTTGTGCTGCTGGTAATTATGCGATTGGTTATGGTTTTGATTTAATTAGAATGGGTAGGGTTGATTTGGCAATTGTTGGTGGAGTAGACCCTATGTCAAATATTGCTTTTGCTGGGTTTAGTAAGCTTATGGCTTGTAGTCCAGATGTTTGTGCTCCTTTTGATTTTGAAAGAAAAGGAATGATTGTAAGTGAAGGTGCTGGATTTTTAATTTTAGAGTCCTTGGAGAATGCAAAAAATAGAAAGGCTAATATCTTATCAGAAATTTTAGGTTATGGGGTTTCTAATGATGCTTTTAAGTCAACTATTCCACATCCAGAAGGAAAAGGTGGTATATTAGCTGTAAAAAAAGCAATAAAAAATGCTAACCTTAATATAGAAGATATTGATTATCTTTGTGCTCATGGAACTGGTACTGGCGAAAATGATAAAGTAGAAACTATTATTTCTAAAGAAGTTTTTGGTAAGAAAGCATACAATATTCCAATTTCTTCATTAAAATCTATGCTTGGTCACACTATGGGGGCTTGTAGTGCAATAGAAACTGTTGCTTGTACAAAAATGATCGAAGAGCAAATTTTAGCACCAACTATAAATTATAAAACACCAGACCCTTTGTGTGATTTGGATTATGTTCCAAATACTGCAAGAAAAGCAAAAGTAAAGACTATTTTAAATAATTCTTATGCCTTTGGAGGCAATAATTCTTCTTTAGTTATTAAAGAGTTTCAGGAATAAAATATGGAACGAGTAGTTATAACCAATTTTGATACAGTTAGTTCTTCTGGGATAGGTAAAGAAGAATTTAGTAAAAATATTCTAACAAAAAATGATTATTCAAGTTTGATAACACTTTTTGATACTGCAAAATACAATACAAAAAGTGGTTTTGAGTTAAAAGACTTTGATTTTACAGCATTTCTGGGTAAAAGTGGTCTCAAGCACATGAATAGGACTGCAAAAATAGCAATGTGCAGCATAGAAAAAAAATTATTGCCTGAATTTGCGGATTTAGGGGAAGAAGAAAAACCTCCTCTAATAATAGGAACAGCTTTAGGTAGTGTAGAAAGCATTGCCGATTTTTGGAAAACTTATTTAATAGAAGGTTTTGCTTATCTTAGACCTTTAGATTTTCCAAATACAGTAATAAATGCTCCTGGTTCTTTTATAAATATTCGCTATGGTATTACAGAAGCATCTGTTACTATTAGCAATGGATATAATTCTTCTTTAGATGCTTTTATTTATGCTTATGACTATATTCAAAATGGTTATGCAAATTTTTTGATTGTAGGTGGTGCAGAGGAGTTAAGTGAATATTCTTTTGCAGGGCAAATTAAATCAAAAGTATTGTCAGAAAGTAATAAAATGCTTCCTTTTTCAAAAAATGCTAATGGTTATTTAGTAGGCGAAGGATCAGCTTTTTTTATAGTAGAAAGTTTAGAAAATGCCAAAAAGAGGAATGCTAATATAATATGTGAACTTATTGGCTTTTCAAATACATTTTCTTATGATAGCAAGCCAAAAGAGGCTATTAAAGCATATAATGAGGCTTTAAATATGGCTAATATCTCACCAAGAGAAATAAATTTAGTTTCTTCTTGTGCAAATGGAGTAAAAGCAATTGATGATCTTTGTTTAATAGTTTATAAAGAAGTTTTTAAAGATGATTTAAAAAATACTAATATTACAGCTCACAAATCATATTTTGGAGAATGTTATGGTGCGAGTGGTGCTTTACAAGTTGCAGCAAGCATAGCTAATATGGAAGAAAAAAAAATAAGTGCTATTTTTAGTACTGATCTAATAGAAAATTTGGATTCATTTTCTACCAATGTTGTAAATAAAGATATAAAATACTTTGCAGTTGATAGTTTTGGATGTGATGGTAATAATACTGTGTTAATTTTTAAAAAATATTGAAATTAGATGATTAGCCACGAAATTTCACATAAAAAAGATAAATCTCTCACAGAAGCATGGATAACACGGAAATTAAGGAGAATTTTTTATTTATCCGACATATTATTATGGCAATTTAAAATATCATTTAATAATATTTCTTTTAATTTAAACGGTTCTTCAAAATGTGGGCTATGTGCTGAATTTTCAAATGTATAAAATCCTTTAATAGGTGCATCAATTACATTGAAATATCTCTTGCTTAGTTCATATGAGCAAGTATAATCATAAATTCCATGTAGAAAATATATGGGTATCTTAAATTTTTTTATTTCCACCGATAAATCTTTTTTAATCATTTCATTCCATAATACACTAATTCCAGATTTTGATTTTCCAGCCCAAAAAGCAATCTTTTCGGTTATTGTGTATTCAGAAAAAAGCAATGATTCTAAAAAAATATCATTAATTATATTTTTCATGTTATGAGTTGTTCCAATGCCTATTTTATGCATCGCAACATCTCTAATTTGAACATAATCTTTTGGTAATTCTTTATCCTCTTGGATAATTACATTTCTTAATTTATTTAACATTTTATCATCTTTAATTTTTTCATATTCAGATATCATATATTCTAGTGCAATTACTTCAGATTTAATTTGAAATGACATTTGAGATATTCCAATATAAGCTAAATATAATTCTGGATTTTTGTTAACAACATGAATTCCTAAAAAGCTACCTCCAGAATGTCCCAATAAAAATATTTTCTCTTTATTGAACCTTGTTAATAGATATTTTGTTATAGATACTGTATCATCAATCAAAAGTTCTAAAGTAATTTTGTCATTTCCTTTTTTAGAATTATTTGATAAGCCTGCACCACGTTGATCCCACCAAACTATTGTAAATTTATCTTCAATATCTAAAGGAAACTTTTTTGTCAAAAAATATTCAGGCATTCCTCCATGCAAAAATAGTATTATTGGATTATGAATATTTTTGCCTTTAATAAACATACCTTGTTTAGAATTATTGATGTTTACAAATATTTTTTCTGATATACTATCTTTTAATATTTTTCCTTCTTTATCTACAAATGGTTTCAATTTATTTGAAAAATAGTTACTCATTATAACTCCCGTTATCATAATCATAATAATTATTGTGATAATATAAATCATTTTTCTTTTAATCATTTTTTTACTCTAGTATAATTTGAATAATTAATTTAAAACATTAAGGCATTGCAACCAACGTTTCGCACATAATCGCTGTTAGCGAACTATTCGAGGATTTTAAATATATAATTCAAAATTATTGAATAATTCTTTAAATCCCATTTTTTTGTAAAACTCAATAGCATTATAATTTTTATTCCAGACATTTAATGTTATTTTATTATACTTCAACTCACATGATAATGTTTTTATTTCTTCCATTAATTTTTTTCCAATACCTTTCGATTGGTATTCATTAAGTACGACTATAGTATCAATAAATATTTCTTTATGATCATAGAAAAGTGGGTGATCTTTAATAATCTGTTCTGCAATAATTGCAAAACCAACAGGCGTTGATAAATCATAGGCAATAAAACAATGAATTGTTTCGCAGTTTATTATATTTTTGTATAAATCATAAATTAAATTATAATCATAAGGTTTAAATAAATCTGGATAACATTTATTGTGAAGATTTTGTATCTCATTTTGTAATTGAGCTATTATTTCAATATTTTTCTCTTTTTTTATTAATAAATCCATACTAAACTACCTCGACTATTTTAGTTAATGTTTGCCACAATATTTAATTAATTTCTGTAAAATCAATTGTATCTAAACTATACTCGAAAAATAAATTATTTTCTCCAAAATCATGATCAACAATTATCTTAACTTTTTTTCCGTTTTCCCAATTTAATTTTATAACTGGATTATGATAACCTAATGGTATAAATTCTTTTTCTATAATATTCAAAGTACCATTTATAGTTTTTATAGCAAATCTATATCCAATGTTTTTTTCATATAAAATTAATGCAATAAATTCTTTTGAAGGTGACTCTGAAGATTTGATTTCTTTATAAATAATTTTTTCATTACTACAACTAAATACAGATAGTAATAAAATTATATAAATACAATTTTTCAAAATTACTCCTTTTATTTGTGGTAAATGACATCTAACATTTCGCAAGTATGAGATGTTTTTTTTTGCCGATAAGCGAAGTTGCCGTAGTGTACTCCGAAGACAATTTGGGTGAAGGTGGTACCACCGTAACTGGCTACTGGCTGTTATGCACCGTAATTTTATTATTCAATTATAAATGATATCTTAATATTTTTAAATATTAATGCTACTTTTCCATTTAAAGTTTGTAAAATACTTTTTTTAGTTTTATAGAATTTTAATGAATTTACAATCAGTAAAGCTAATATTACTATACCCATGATAAAAGCGCCTGCTCCACCACCTATCAAACTAACACCTAATCCGGCAAGGTTATTATCTAATTCACTTTTATCAAATTGATAATTATTTAATAATATAATTCCAGGTATTAAAAAAGATGTACCTAAACAATTTAAATAGATAATATTAAATTGTAGGGTTTGTGTAATTATAAAATATTTACCTAATTCATTTATTTTATTTAAAGGAATAATATTTTTATATTTTTCGTTTGTTAAATCTTCAGAATAATATTTATTTCTATTAAGATAAAATCTATAATAGCCATAAGTAAAATTATTTAAATTATCTTTAAGATAAAAATGAAAATTGTTAGTAAAATAATCTATTATTTTGGGTTTTAAGTCTACTATTTTAATTTCATTACCAAATAAAAAGAGATTAAAAAAGAAATAACAAAATACAAAATACTTTTTCACTAAAGACTCCTTAAGCATTAAAACTATGGTGTACAACTACAATTATCCAAATTCTGTAAATTATAAAAAGTTTTATTAATTCTGTAAATCTCAATTTACGCCTAAATTCATATAAATTTAAACTATAAAGCAGATATATTAAGAATAATTTATTTTTTTCCTTTAGCAAATTTTCTGTAATCAATGCCGTATTGTGTTATTTTGTATTGGATGATTCTTTTTGTTGTTTCGAGTAGTTCTGCTGCTTTTGTTTGATTGCCAGCTCCATCTTTTAGAGCATCAGTAATTAATTCTATCTCATAGGCTCGAACAAGTGACTCAAATTTTCCTCTTTTTTCAAAGTTATCTTCGATTATCTTCATTTGTAAAGATGGTGGTAGATCATGAGCATGAATTGTGTTGCCTTTTGCAAGTAAAGAGGCTCTTTCTATACAGTTTTCAAGTTCTCTAACATTGCCAGGCCAATGATAACTCATTAACATATCAATTGCAGGAGTATCGATTCGTTCTATGTTTTTGTTAAGTTCATTAGAATATCGCTTTATAAAATAGTCGGCAAGTAAAATAATATCTGCACCTCTTTCTCTTAAAGGAGGTAGGTACAGTTGAAAAACATTCAATCTATAATATAAATCTGCTCTAAATCTATTGTTTTCTATTTCTTCCTCAAGATTTCTATTTGTTGCAGCGATTATTCTAACGTTTACTTTAATATTGTTATTTGACCCAACTGGGGTAATCTCTCGTTCTTGTAATGCTCTAAGTAATTTTACCTGTAACATTAAAGATAGTTCACCTATTTCGTCTAAAAAAAGTGTTCCATTATTAGCCGCTTCAAATTTACCAATACGGTCATTTATAGCACCAGTAAAAGCACCTTTTTTATGTCCAAATAATTCTGATTCAATAAGACCTTCTGGTATTGCCCCACAATTTATAGTAATAAAAGGACCATTTTTTCGTGGGCTTAGATTGTGAATTTCTTTTGCTACAAGTTCTTTTCCTGTACCAGTCTCACCCATGATTAAAACAGAAACATTGCTATCAGCAATTAAAGAAATTTGATAAGAAAGTTCTCTCATGGATTTAGAATTACCAACTATTGTACCCAAAGGATTTGATTTTTGAATAATTTCTTTTAAGAGTTGGTTTTGGGAAATCATTATTTTTTTATTTACAATTTCGGCTATAGTATAACTAACAGTTTCAAGAAATTTAACTTCGTTTGTTAAATCTTCTTCGCCTTGTTTTATTTCACTATCAACAGATAATGCACCGATAGTTTCGTCTTTATATTTAATTGGCACACAGATAAAAGCAAGCTCTTCACGATTTAAATTTTTTCTTATGCCAGTTTTATCGAGGAATATAGGGGCTTTATCAAGTCTTGGTATTGCAATTGGTCTACCAGTTTTTACTACTTCACCAGTAATTCCTTCGCCTGGTAGATATTTTATTTTATCTTCTGGATTTTGAAAACCATAAGTATCATGATGAATTTCATTTAAATCCTTATGGTAAATAGAAATAATACCTCTTTTAAGGTTCATTTTTTCAGAAAGGATGTTTAGAGTTTCTTTAAGTGCCTTGTTAAGATCACTTTCTTTAATAATTAAAGAATTAATTTCATGCAAGCACGATAATTCTTCATACGAATACTGGTAGTTGTTTTCCATAATGAGGTTAATATAATACAAAAATGTTTTTTTTACAAGATATTATTTGGTTTTTTTGATATAATTTTATTAATTACACCAAAAAATTTGCTAAAATTACAATATGGTCTTATAATATAATTAAAAGTGGGAATTTATCGGGGTAATTACTTATTGTTTCTTGTAAGAAGAGTAGGGGGGTTTTATGAGTAGTGATATTGATTTATTATTTTTACAAGCCGTAAGAAATGAAAATCTAAGCAAGGCAAAAGAATTATTAGAAAATGGGGCAGATATTAATGCTTGTGATTCTACTGGTAAAACTGCTCTTATAATTGCAAGTGGTGAAGATTATTTATCAATTGTTGAATTTTTATTAACAAAAGGTGCGAATGTAAATACAGCAGAAAAAGAAATAGGTGGGACATCTTTAGTAGCAGCAGTTATAAATTATAATCTTAGTATTATGAAACTCCTAATTGAGCATAAAGCAGATGTTAATATTGCTACTTTTGATAATTTTACTCCGTTAATGTATGCTTCTCAAAAGAATTTTATCGAAGGTGTGAATATTCTTATAAAAAACGGTGCAGATGTGAATATTCTAAATAAATATGGAGAAACTGCTTTAATGAAGGCTGTTTTTGGTGAATCTTATGAAGTTGTAAAAATACTTTTGGATAATGGAGCAGATATTGATATTCAATCAACTGAGCATGGGCTTACGGCATTGATGATAGCAGCTGATAATGGGTATCATGATATTGTAAAGTTACTTTTGGAATATGGAGCAAATAAAGACTTGGTAAGTCTTGGTTTACGAACTGCCTCTGATTACGCAAGATTAAAAGGTGAAAAAGAAATCGAGAAATTGCTCAAAGGTCCAAAAAAAGCACCAATAAAAGTAGAAATAAAAAAGAAAGAAAATTTGACAAAAGTACAAATTAAGGATGCAACAAAAAAATTAATTGATGCAGCTTGGGTTAATAATATTGATGATGCAATTGAGGCTTTAGAAAATGGAGCAGAAATAAATCCAAAAAAAGTAGACTTTCCACCAGTAGTTGTAGCAGCCTCTCAAGGCTATGAGGAAATGCTTGAGTTTTTAATATCTCAAGGGGCGGATGTTAATCAAACAGATTCTATTGGGATTAGTGGATTAGCAAAAGCATGCGGAGGGTGTTATGAAGAAATAGTTAAAATACTTTTAGATCATGGAGCAATTGTTGATAATAACGCTTTAATTGCTGTAAGTATTCATAAACCAAAAGAAATTATAAAAATGCTCGAAAAAGCTAAGTCAAAACAATTAAAACCTCGTTTAAAAGAAGATAAGAGTCTTGATTCGATACTTTTTAATGCTGTAAGTAATGGAGATATTAACAAAGTAAAAATCGCTTTGGGAGAAGGTGCTTTTATTGATGCAAAAGATAATGATGGAGCAACTCCTTTGTTTTGGGCAGCCAAAAAAGGCTTTATTGATATTATAAACCTTCTTTGTGAAAAAGGGGCTGACCCAAATGTTGGTAGTACATATAATTGGACACCAATAATGGAGCCTTGTATCTCAGGTGATATTGAAGTTGTAAAACTTTTAGTGAAATATGGGGCTGATATTAATGCTAAAACATGTGAGAATGCCACACCTCTTATTTTTGCATCGGCAGAAGGACAGATTGAAATAGTAAAATTATTGCTTTCATTAAATGCAAAAGTAGATGTTGTAATGAAAGATAATAATGAAGGAATGACAGCATTACTTTTTGCCTCAAAAAATGGTCATAATGAAATTGTTGGCTTATTGGAAGATGCTTTATCTAAATAACGCGAATGTTCAATTAAAATTCTTAGAGATTTTATTGCATTTTCTTCGTGTCATTTGTGGTTTTAATTAATCTAAGTTATCTCTAAAATCAGTTAATGTTGGTATAACTTATTGTCCTGCATTTGTCTGAAACCCAATTGACAACGCAATGCCAGCATTTGCAACAAATTCAAGTAAAACATTTTGATTTGTACTAAAATTAGGGTTAGAAGAATATCCATTAATATAAGGTATAAACAAATAATCAGCATACAACTCTATACCGATAATGTTTTTTTGAGTAACAAAAAAATTATTGCCAAGACACAATTTAAAGCCTATATTTGCAGGAGTGTACACCTTTGAAGGAGGTAATTCGTTAGAATTAGAAGTATAACTATCACCATAATAAGTTTTTCCATTTTTTTCATAAAAAAAAGTATTAACTGCCCAAAAATTACCAAAAAGTCCTAAACCTATATAAAAATTCTCATAAGTATCACTTTTATAGACAAGGGGATAAAATTTAACTATAAAAGGAGTCTGGATAATTAAGTTGTTATTATAAAATGTAATTTCATCTGTATATGTTGTTCTATAAATGTGTAACAAATATAAAAAATCAACACCAAAAGAAAAGGAAAACCATTCAACAAAACGAATATCTACCCTCGGCTGAAAAGGAATCCCAAGAAATAATGCATCTCTTTGGTATGCAAAATCAGTAGATATTTTAAAATTATAAGTTATGCCAATGTTAAATAAAACTTTAACAGATGTCTGATAGCCAAAATATTTAACACAAAACAAATTTAACGAAAAAATTCCAAAAAAAATAGAAATTAAAATTAATTTTTTCAAAAATATGTCCTTTCTAGCTATTTCGTATATCCCGTACCATTTGGACTATCTTTTAGAGTAATACCAAGAGATTTCAAATCATCTCTAATTTTGTCTGACATTTTATAGTTTTTTTCTTGTTTGTAAGAATTTCTTAGATCAATCAAAAGTTCTATTAATTTGTCATCAATTTTTGACTCACTATCTTTTGACTCAAATGTAAAACCTAAAATTTTTTCTGTAAAATCTTCTATTATATTGTTTATATATGTTAGTTTTTGATAATCTGGGTCTTGTTTTAACATTTCAGTATTTGAAAGTTTTAGTATCTCATAAATTATAGATATTGCAATAGGTGTATTAAAGTCATCATCAATAGCCTCAATAAAGTCGTTTTTTAATTTATCAACATCGTTGAAGTTTTGTGATATTGCGATATTTTTGCCTGCCACTGCTTTTTTTAGTGAGAATATTGAGTTTTTCATCCTTTCAAATCCGGATTTTGACGCATTTAGAGCCTCATCGGTAAAATCAAGAGGACTTCTATAATGTCCTTGTAGAATATAAAACCTTAAAACCATGGGCTCAACTTTTTCAAACAAATCTTTTAAGATTATAAAATTACCTAATGATTTACCCATTTTTGTACCATTAACAGTAAGCATATTGTGATGAACAAAGTATTTTACAAATTGTTTGCCAGTGTACGCTTCACTTTGAGCAATTTCACATTCATGATGAGGAAAACTATTCTCAAGTCCACCACCGTGAATATCAAAAGTTTCACCTAGATACTTTGTTGACATAACAGAACATTCTATATGCCACCCAGGATAGCCACGTCCCCAAGGAGATTCCCATTGCATAATATGGTTAGAATCCGCTTTTTTCCACAAAGCAAAATCTTCTTTATTTTTTTTATCTTTTGCGTTTTCGATCCTTTCGCCATCAATTGCTTCTTCGATACTTCTACCGGAAAGTTTACCATAATCAGGGAAAGTCCTGACATCAAAATAAACATTACCTGCAGGTGTCACATAAGCATTACCTTTTTTAATTAACCCTTCAATTAACTCGAGCATTTCTGGAATGTGACCTGTTGCTCTACAACTTATAGAAGGTCTTAATATATTGAGTTTATCCATATCGTTAAAATAAGATACTTCATACTTATATGCTATTTCTACTGGCTCAAGTTTTTCAAGTTTTGCCTGTTTTTGAATTTTGTCTTCGCCTGCATCTCTATCTCCAACAAGATGTCCAACGTCTGTAATATTTTGTACATACCTCGTTTTATAACCTTTGTATTCTAAATAACGATACATAACATCAAAAATTACATAACTTCTCCCGTGTCCAAGGTGAGAATGCCCATAAACAGTGGGACCACAAACATACATTCCCACATAAGGAGGATTTAATGGAATAAAGTCTTCTTTTGTTTTTGAGAATGTATTATAAATTTTTAAAGCCATAAGTTATCCTTTTGAAATATATAGTTAAGATATTTGTAATTAACAATTTAATTTGATATTCGCGTAATTTAATTTATTAAAGTAAAGATTTTTCATTATATAGAATTTTTTTTATTTTGTCCATATTTTCATAATTTATTCATTTGTTAATTGAATATCTTTTAATCAGTTTTAATATTTCTAATCAGTGATATATTAAAAAAGTTTTAACTAAAAGGCAATAAAAATTTTAATATTTTTTTATAGAAAATATTTTGTCTAATCAAAGATGAAATTAAAAAACAAGAAATATAGTAAAATTTTAGAAAAATATAAGAAAACTCATATTTTATTAATAATATATTTAAAAAAAATATGTTAAATAATTAATATATTCTCCTTATGAGAATAGTACTAAGATTATAGACGATTTGTAATTTTTTATAATGTATTACAAATTTTTTATATTTTTAATAATAAATTCTTTAAAAAATTTAAATAATATATTGTAATAAAATGAATTATTTGCTATAAGTTTTCAGAATAAAATTAAGTTTATAATCAAATGAGTTAAATTAGCTTGTAATATTATATGATTAAAAAAACGAGTTTTTTTAGCATATATACCTAAAATTAATGAAATTGGTATAATTTCATTAATTTTAGGTATATATTTAGAATTAATTAAAAATTATGATTTTGAGGTATTTATGAAAAAAGTAATAACTGTTTTGTTGTATGTAAGCTTGATAGTAAATTTATCTATTGGCTTAGTGCATTTTTTTGTTCCAAATCTAGAAAATTTATATTCAGCAATCCCAGACACTTCAAGGCATGCATTAGTAGCACTCGCTTGGATAAACTTTTTCTTTTCTTTATTTTTAACAGGTTTAAGCTTAATATTATTAATTTCTGTAAAAAAAATTTTAGACTTTGACTACTTAGGAATAATATTATATGGATTTATGGGTTTTGTTTGGTTTTGTAAAGTAATATTAACAATAATGTTACCATGGAATGAGAAATTTGATTTAACTGTTCAAATTCAAGTGATCACAGCTATATTTATTTTTGCGATTTTCTTAATTCCTTTTTCTTTACTATTATTGGATAAAATTAAACAATTTGTACCTAAACCAACAAATACTTTTATTACTCAAAATTTAGAACAAAATCCGTCTTTTGATTAATGAGGCTAATTAAGGATTATTTATATAAAAATAAAAGAGTTCTAAAAAAAACTAAGATATCTATTTACCATCAAAATAATTAAGCTAAATTTTAATTTTATATGTAATTGTATTTTCTATTTAATTATATTACATTTTGTTTTAAAAAAAATACTATTTTATATTTTTTTTAAAAAAAATATAAAAAATGCTTGATTATTATTAAAAGGTGTTATAATATATTCTATAAATTTTGTAAAAACTTTATGCGATTTAATGCAAAATTATAAAACTAAAAATAAGGTTTAAAATATGAAAAGAAAAGAATATTATACAACTTCTGAAATGGCAAAAATATTGCATGTTGCTGTTGGTTCTGTTATCAATTGGGTTGATGATGGACAAATAAATGCAATTGTAACGCCTGGTGGTCATAGAAAAATACCATACAAAGATTTAATAAAATTTTTAAAGGATCATAATTATGACATTCCGTCAGAATTATTACAAAAAAAATTAGTTTATCTTATCGATGATGAGGAAGAAATTCACACCTTCTTTAAACAAGTTTTTAAAAACATTGAAGGTTTTGAGTTAAATTGTTTTTTCTCTGGAACTGAAGC
This sequence comes from Spirochaetes bacterium GWB1_27_13, assembly GCA_001829125.1. Lineage (GTDB taxonomy): Bacteria > Spirochaetota > GWE2-31-10 > GWE2-31-10 > MWDO01 > GWC1-27-15. The sequence continues at coordinate 21,674 of MIAN01000062.1, forward strand.
TTTAATTTCTATGGGAAAAAGAGCTCCTGAAATTATAATCGTTGATATTATGATGCCAGATATTGATGGTATTCAAGTAATTAAGAATATTAGAGCAAATCAAAATTTTAGCAAAATTCATATCATTTCTATTAGTGCTGATCTTGATAAAAAAGAAAAAGCATTAAATGCTGGGGCTAATATATTCTTAAAAAAACCATTTGATATTAAAGAATTTAAGAATGCTATAATTGAAGAAAAAGAAGAAGAAGAGGAAGAAGAATAATTCGTCTTTTTGTGGGACTGTTCAATAAATTTTTGGGCAGTCTCATATTTCTATTAGGAAATTACTATGCTCGATATAAAAACCTATCTTTTAGAAGAATTTCAAAAAACATTCAAAACAAATCAAAATCAAATATTTTTTTATTTTGCTCCTGGTCGTATAAATTTAATAGGTGAACATACAGATTATACTGGTGGACTTGTTTTTCCTGCTGGTATAGAATGTGGGACTTATATAATTGCCCAAAAAAATGACTCGACAAAAATAAATATAGGTTCTCTTAATTTTGATGGAAAAATAGAGAGTTTTGATACAAAGGAAGAGTTAAGAAAAGAACAAAAATGGACTGATTATATTAAAGGGATTCTTTTTGAACTTAACAAGAAATTTGGTAAATTAGAAACTGGTTTTAACGCTTTAATTTATGGGAATATTCCAAATGGGGCAGGGCTTTCATCTTCTGCATCAATAGAGATGGCAAGTCAAATTGTGTTTTTTGATATGAATAACTTTGATATTCCAAAGCCTGGCAGTAGAGAAATGGTTGAGGCTACCCTTCTTGCTCAAAGATGCGAAAATAATTTTGTTGGCGTTAATTGTGGAATAATGGATCAATTTGCAATAGGAAATGCAAAAAAAGATTATGGAATTAAACTTGATTGTTTTAATTTGGAATTTTCTTATTGTAAAATAGAATTAAATGACTATTGCATTCTTGTTTCTAATACAAATAAAAAAAGAAAACTTGAAGACAGTCAGTATAATACGAGACGTAAAGAATGTGAAGATGGTTTTAAAATTCTACAAAAAGAAGGCATACAAAAAGAAGTTTTGGGAAGAGTAACAATTGATGAGTGGAATAATCTTAAACATAGATTTAATGACATCCCAATTATCCAAAAAAGGCTAAATCACACGATAACAGAAAATTTACGGGTAAAAGAGGCGTTTTTATCATTAGAAAAGAATGATATTAAAAGATTTGCTTGTTTATTAAATGAGTCAGGGGATTCTTTAAAAAATGATTTTGAAGTAACTGGTTTGCATCTTGACTCTTTAGTAGAATCTGCTCGAACAACTGATGGCGTTATAGCGTCTCGAATGATGGGCGGTGGTTTTGGTGGATGTACGATAAGTATTGCAAAAAAAGAACATATTCAATTAATAACAAAAGAAATAGAAGTAAAATACTTTGCAAAAACTCAAATAAAACCAGACTTTTATGTTTTTACCTTAAGTGACGGTGCTAAAAAGCTTAGCTAAAAAAATCGTTGTCCGAGAGGGGATTCGAACCCCTATATGCTAAGCATACTAGTACCTGAAACTAGCGTGTCTACCAATTTCACCACTCGGACATAAATAATTTTTGTATGGTAACACATATTAAAAGATAAATCAAGATTATATAACACAGATTTTAATCTGATCTGTAAAACAAATTATATATTTTTTTTGACAAATTAAAAAATTTTGGATATACATGGTAAAATTAGAAAATATTTTAAAAATTCATTAATATAAAAGGAATAATTTATGTCATTCAAGAAGCTTGTAAAAGATGAAGAACTCCTACAATATCAAAAACTTGCAAAATATTGCTATGTAGATACTATTGGATGGACAGATGTTACTTTTCCACCAAAAAATGATGATGTAGCTTATGGTATCTTGGAAGATGATGAGGTTGTTTGTGGTACTATAATAAAAAATTATTCTTCTAATGTTTTTGGTAAAAATTTAAAAATGGCAGGAATTTCTGCTGTTGTTTCATCGCCTGAGCATAGAAATAATGGTAATGTTAAAAAGATGTTTTATGAATTTTTACCTATTTTATATAAAGAAGGGTATGATATTTCTACTTTAGCACCATTTAAATATTCTTTTTATGAAAGAATTGGCTATGGAAATATTGGTGGTTTAAATGATTTTGTTTTTACTCCTAATGATATAAAAATAACAAATGGTATTGATGTTAAAATAAAAAAATATAAAAATACAAAAGAACAATTTAATGACATTGTAGAAGTGTATAATTCATGGATTAAAGGTTTTGATTATGGAATATTTTTGAAACATAAAACTAACGATGAATTGCAACAAGAATTAGATTTTTCCAAATCGAATTTGTTTATATTCTATAATGATAATAAGCCAATAGCTTTTGTGTCGTTTTCTTTAGTTCCTGAAGAAATATTTAGTTCTAAACTTGAAATAAAAAGAATTGCATGGACATCATCTTATGGAATAAAAGCAATTTTTAATTTTTTGGCAAATCATAAAGATCAATGTCATAAAATTAGATGGATGGCTCCAAAAAAGATTCAAATTAGTTATTTAATGAAGGAAGTTAGAATTCCTCATAGTGTTTATTATCAATGGATGGCAAGACCAATAAATTTATTAAAATTTTTAGAAGCGAAATTTAGTGATAGTAAAATTAATTTTACATTTTCAGTAAAAGATGATTTTATTAGTGAGAATACTGGTACTTATATTGTAAAAGATGGCTCTATTGATAAAAAGCCTTATTCAGGTGAGAATATTATACCATTGGATATTTTATCTTCTCTAATTTCTGGAACAGTTAATTTATCTGGATTGCTTTATTTTGGTGTAATAAACGGTAATTTTGATAAAAATATACTGTCATCAGAAAATAAAGGCATATATTTAAGTGAATTCTTTTAATATAACACAGATTAGTTATAGATTACATAGGTTTTAATTCAGTTTGTTTTTATCGTTTTTAATGATTTTAGTTAAGAATGCTATTTTATTACTGAAAAACTATTGTAATAATTTTTTTATTTCATCTTCAGATAAATCCAAGCATTCACTTATTAAATTTAAAGACAATCCTTTTTCAATCATTTTTTTAGCAGTTTCAATTTTAGTTTCAGTTTTAGTTTCAATTTTAGTTTCAATAATTTTATTTCCCATCTCTTTTAGGACATCATTTCTAATTTCTTGTTTCATTCTCTCAATAGATGCAGTAAGCATAGTCTTTACCTCCATTATATTATTAATTTCTTCGTTTATTTATTCAAATAAAAACTATTATTCGGAAGTTTTATTTTATAAAAAGAATTTATATATATATTCTAATCAAAAAACATATATATTTTTACAAAATACTTAGATTTTAAATTTAAAGTTATATATAATATCACTTCATCCTAAAAAGGTTGTTAGTAAGGTTTGCTATCTCATTTAAAGATAAGGTTTCACCTCTAATATTCTCGTTTATATTAGACTCTTTTAATGCTTTTGCAAAATCACTTTCTGTAAAATGTTTTAAGTAAGGTGAAAGCAAAAGGTTATTTTTAATCTTTTTTCTTCTACTTAAAAAAAGTGATTTTGCTACTTTAAAAAATAGATTGTTGTCCAAAATTTCGATAGTATTGTCTTTCTTAAAAAGAACAACATCACTATGGATATTTGGCATTGGATAAAAATATTCTGGTGATAACTGAGTAACTATTTTTATATCTTTGTTAATTTGTGATATTATCGAAATATAACTGTATCTATCAGACGATGGGTTTGATGTAATTTTTTCTGTAACTTCTTTTTGTATCATAAAACAAACTGTATCAAAATTAAAACTTGAAGTAAAAACTTTTTCAAATATCTCTTTTGTTATCCCATAAGGAAGATTGCCAACTAATATAATCTTATCAAATTTAGTTTTATCAATAGATTTAACAATATCATCAAATTTTTTGAGGAAATCGCCTTCTATAAGGCTAAATTTGGGATTAGAAGAAAAGTTTTCCTTTAATAGCTTAATATAAGCCCAATCAATCTCAAAACCTATAAATTGGCAACCTTTTTGTAAAATTTTATTCGTTAAACTTGCAAGTCCACAGCCTATTTCTAAAACCAAAGAATTTGGGGTAATTTCAAGGCTTTCTGCAATTTTTATAGCAATATCTTCTCTTATCAAAAAATTTTGACTAAATTTCTTTTGAATACTTAAATTGTTTTCTTTTAAAAAGTTTTCTATTTCTTTCACATCATAAAAATTCATATTAATTCCAATCTTTTTTTAATTTTTAAATAATTTCTATCTAAAAAAATCATCTTCAACTCTTTTCTCTTAATTCTTTTGAGAATTTTGCAACATCTTCAATATTCTCAAAAGGATTGGTCATTTCTTCATTGCTATCATCAATAAACTCAAATCGTTTGATATGTTCTTTCGGGTCAAGTTTTTTATACTTTTTGGTAAAATCAACATCATCAATTTCTTTATCTTCGTAATCGCTAACTATATCAATAATAATTTGTTCTATATTTTTGTTTCTTTTTTGTGATAATTTATTTTCAATTTGTTTATTATCTATTTTTAAGAGTATTTCTTGCATTTAATTCACCATAACACGGATAAACACAGATTACATTCAAGAATAATCTGTGTCAATCAGTCTTAATCTATGTTATAAAATATATACCAAAAAGTTTTTGATTTGTCAAAAATAATAAAAATTAAATACAGTTATTATCTATATTTACACAATTTAATCTGTGTAAATCCGTGACAATCTGACTAATCCGTGTTATATCTATTTCTCCATTAAATCAAGAGATTTTTTAAAATTTTTCTTAACCTATGTTATTACAAATAAAAATCCCCCCTTTTTTTTGTTTAAGGGAGGATAAAATTATATATCATAATGAAATAGATCGTATTATTGAAAAATGTTTAATTTTTTAATTTTTCTATCGCAGCATCAAGTCTTTTAAACACTCTTTCTAAACCAAGCACTTCCATTACAGGAAAAAGTTCTGGGCTTTTGTTTATTCCTGTAATTGCTATTCTAATTGGCATAAAAATAGAGCCAGCTTTAACCTTATGCTTTTCTGTTAGCTCGTAGAGTTTGT
>MIAN01000063.1:0-474 GCA_001829125.1 Spirochaetes bacterium GWB1_27_13
AAGGAAAAGATGCAATAGGTTAAGTTTTTTTATAATAAGAGTTGGGGGGTTATTCTCATGGTAGAATAGCCCCTTTTTTATTCTTAATTGTCTTTTTATAAAGTTCTTCACTCAAATTACAATTTTTCCACATCTTCAAGCGATAAACCAGTATATTTTGATATTATTTCAATATTTAAATATTCATTTAAAAAATCGATTAGCAAATCTTTATTTGCCTCTTCACCAAAGAGTTTTTTGAAACCAAAATCTGTATATGGGTTAATGTATTTGTCTTTCATTATATTGACCTCTATTTGAATAATAGTAATTATAATATATTTTTGACAAAAATTCAATAATTTTTAGACCTGACAGGTTTTGAAAACCTGCCAGGTCTAATTAAACTTCAATAATTTATACTCTATAATTTCTGATAAACTTAAAACATTTCAGTATATCTCTTACAAAATTCATTTTTTTAACCATCTAAGC
>MIAN01000063.1:589-13060 GCA_001829125.1 Spirochaetes bacterium GWB1_27_13
TAATGACAATTTGAACAATTATCATTATAAAAGCTAAATACAATTACTGTATATATTTACACGATTTAATCTGTGTTATATATTTAGATTATAAGGAAAGTTTTAATGTCCACAAATTTATTTATTAGAAAAATATTAGTATTCTTCTTTATTAGTTTTTCTATATTTTGCTATGGAGATTCTATCTATAATGCACTAAATTACACTATTATTGGTGTAGAAGCGGTAAAATGGTCTCCAGAGGAAAATATTTATTTTAATAGTCTCAAATTAGAACTTTATTCAGACTATGGTAAAATATTCTACCTAATAGATAAAAATCTTTCTATGGCAGAACCAATACCTTACACAAATGAATTAACTTTAAAAGGAGAAAAAGGACGGATAGTTGATTATAATTTGATCGTAATGCTCGAAAAAGACGATGGAAGAGTGGAATTTTTTTCAAGAACTTACAGAATTGATAGAATTGACAAATTTGAAAAAAGATTCTTTCAAAAAGAAAATCCTTATAAAAAAGAAATTACAACAGATAAAACATCGATTAAAATAAACTATCAATTTAAAAATAATTTTTATAATATAAAACTTTCTCAAAAAGAGTTTAACTTTCCAAATTACACACAAGAAAAAACACAAAAGACTGAAATATTAGAAATTAATGGTAAAAAAGGCGAAAAAACAACTAATAGTGTAAGTATTACATATCAAAAGAATGATTCTACATACACAGAAATAGAAAATTATTCTATAAATCTAAATAAACCTTTACCTCCATCTTTTGGATCGCTTTACTGGGGACAGATTTATAATCAAAATTATAAAATTGAAATTAGAGGTGCTAATAAAAATGACAAAATATTCTACTGGATTAGGGAAAAAAATAAGGATGAGTTACTTTTTGGACCACCACCAATCACTGATACTAAAAAATGGATTGAATACACAACGCCTGTTGAACTTACCACAAAGTATGGGTTAAAGGGAACTTCTGGGGTTGCGGCATTTGCTGTCGGAAAAAATGGACTTTACTCAGATATTGCAGGACCGTTTTATTTTAAAATTAATGGGATCGAAAAACCATTCCAACAAACATTTTATGACCAAACTCCAGATGTTACGATAAAAAAAGTTAGCGTAAACGGTGTTGATTTGAGTAGCGATATAATTACAAGGGTCAACCAAAAGGTTGTGTTGAAATTTGAGTCATTTAATGAAGACGACAGTTTTTATTTTACTTTTAATAGTTCAAATGAAGAAGGAAAATCTGATTTATTTAGCTGCGAAGGTGAATATATTTTTAATAATAATAGCCAAAATCCTTATGAAATTAACTTATTTTATTCTAATGGTGAAAAATTTGGAACATTACACCTAAATAAAGACAATCTTTTACCAGTATTAAAAAAATTTACAACTAATTTTGTTGATGTATCAACAGATACAGTTTTTGATTTTTATCTACCATCTAACAATGTTAAATACGAAATCACTTATAATTTAAACAAAACCTTAGATATAACAGAAAATTCTAAGGAATTTAATGGAAAATTAAAATTAAATGTAAAAAATGGTCAAGAATTATTGTATAAAGTTAAATTTGGAGCATTTAATAATACTGATTTAATAGCAGAAAGTGACTACTATTATTTTAAAATCGATAAAAGAAATCCTATAAAAGATGTTAGTAGTGATGGAATTGATTTTAGCATTCCTCATAATGAGCAACAAATTTTAAAACTTATTCCACCAGAAAAAGACTCATCTGTTTATTATAGGTTTAGTGAAGATGCTGACTGGACTATTTATGAAGACCCTATAATTTTTTATCCACCACTTTTTGGTCAATACGAAATAAATGTTTATGTAAAATCTCGTGACAAAGTGGGAAATGAGAGAGAAAATGAAGAGCCTTATCTTATTAGATTTGATAGAAGAGGTATTTTTGTTGATAATACTAAAAAATTTAGCGGAAATGGAACAGAACAAGCCCCTTTTAAGTCAATTGAGCGATCAATATACTATGCTAAGCTAAAAAATATGAAAATAATATATCTTATGTCCGATGATTTGGGCGTATCTTTTCCAACAACAGTAGAATCCGATGTAATTATAGAACCTTATAAAAATAATACAATATCATCTATAACAATGGATACAAAATCTTTATGGAAGAAAAAACATATATGGTTTGACATTTTTAAAGATGGGTATCTTGAATTTAGAAATATAAATTTTGATATAAAATCTGGTAATTATTTTGCTAATGTAGCTGCTAATAAACTTAAAATTTATAACTGCAATTTAAGTTATTATGGAGAAAATGAATTTAGCTTTATAAAGGGAGAAAATAGTAAAATTGGTATCAATAATATTTCTTTAAATGTACCAAACAATCCAGATAAATTTAATTTTTTAGATTGTACATCAACAGAATTAATTTTAAAAAATATAAATGCAAGAGTAAATTGTAAAGAAAACTCATTTTTTAATATAAAAAATATAAAAAAATTTTATTTAGAAAAATTAAATTATAAATCAGATATTTCTAATTCAAACGTATTTTTTACAGGAGAATTTTCTGATATTACGATAAAAAACTTAATTTATGAACAAAAAGGAAATTTCAAATCATCAAATATATTTGATTTAAAAAATAGTAACTTTAATATAGAAGAATCTCGTTTTATCGTTGAAGGACAACAATCTTTTGATACTCGAATTTTAGTTTGTAATGATTCACAAATAAATATAAAAAATTCTCAATTTAAAATGGATAAATCTTTTTCTATGATTGGATTTAATTGTTATAATAGTACTGTTAATTTTACTCAGGGGATTATTGATTTTTCTAATGTGTTAGATTTTATTTATAGTTTTAGGATCGATAAAGGGTTATTTAAAATAAGCAATGTCGTTATTAGAAATTCAAATTCTGCTAATGCAATTTTAGTTTTATTAAACAACAGCAGTTTTGAAGGTGTAAATAATTCATTTTTTAACAATAATATAGAAGAAAAAAGTTTTGCTTTTTGGGTTAATGAGGAAGGAAACATAACAACAGTTAATAGTCTCTACTATTTTAGCAATCAAAAAAAATCAAGTTTTATCTATCTCAACAATCATAATTATAATGCAATAAAACCTGCTTGGTATTCAAACGCTATATCTTCAAATATAACTTTATTAGAAAACCTTGACAAAAAAGATTTGGATTTTATAATCAAAGACTTTGAAGATAAAAATGTTTTTTATGATTTTAAAGATGATTTTAATGTGGCTGGACTAGATTTTTTTATACCTCAAAAAGATTCACCTTTATTACAAAGAGGAATAGACTCATCAAAATCACCACTTCAAATTCCTGAAAAAGATTTTTATGGCAAAAATAGAATTTTATCTGGAATAGGTATTGATATAGGAGCAGTCCAAAAATCTGGGTATTTAGAATAATTAAATCTTACTTTATTAATTATTTATAGATAACTTTTAAATAGTTAAATAAGTCTATATTTAGTAATTTAAATTTAAAATACTAAAAATGAATTAAAGTTGGTAAAAAATAGATTTTAGGTCTGTCCCTTGCTCCGTCCCAAAGGGTCGGAGCAAGGGACAGACCAATTTTTTATATCCACTAATTTTTTAAAAAATATTAAAATTTTTCTTAGAATTTGTAACAAATTCGTATAAAAAATTCCTTTAATTATTATAGAGAGTAATTAATAAATAAAGGAAATTTTTATGCGACAACCAAGAAAATTAAAACCAGGTGCTACCTATCATGTTACAGCTACAATCAACAAATTTGATAATATCTTTGATCCTGATGATATTAAAGATATGTTCTTAACAGTAATAAATGAGGCTAACATCAAGTATAAATTTGAATTAACAAACTTTTGCATAATTAGAAATCATATCGAATTTATCCTAAAACCACTAAAAGAGAGCTTATCTAAGATAATGCAGTGGATTTTGAGCGTTTTTGCAATGCGTTACAATCACAAACATAAGATAAATGGACATGTTTGGTACGATAGGTTCAAAAGTAGAATCATAGAAACAGAAGAAGAAATTGAGACATCATTTAAATCAATATCGCAAAAACCAGTTGAAGAAAAACTTGCAAAAAAGGCTTCTGAGTATGAATATTGTGGAATATATTTAATAATCAAAGGAATATTTGATTTAATCAAAAAACCACCACAAAATTTATTAGAATTGGCGTTTAATTATTAGTTGTTTAGCAAATTAAAATTATGTTTCTACCATCCTCATTATTTTTTGTTTAATATCTTGGGATAAATTCATCTAAAATATTGATTAAAATTGATAAAAAAGAGAAGTTCTACATTATAATTAATATTTTAATATGATTTTATCTTATTTATAATCAATTTATAGTATAAACATCTTAAAAATCCAAAATTTTGAAAAAAATATTTTGGGTCTGTCCCTTTGGGACAGACCCAAACAGATATATCTATATCCAAATAGATAAAATACAACTAAATATTTCTAAAATTTAATCAAAAAGAGAATTATTATATTAAAATCAATCTTTTAAAATCAATTTTCTTATTGTGAATAAATTATATAATATTTTTAATTAATTTATAAAATAAATATGATAAAAATTTAAAATATCACAAAAAAATACAACTTTATTTTCTACGCTTTAATTATTTTAAAATTTGTCTATTTTTTTGTTGAAATATAAATTTTATAAACCTAGCATTTATTAACAAAGATTAGAAAGAATTACCTACCCTATTTCAACAAACTGTAATAAACTTTTTCCATTTTATCAGAGGTATTTTTTATATCATATTTTTGAGAAAGTTCTAATGATTTTTTGGAAAGGCGATCATGAACTTCTTTATTCTCTAAAATTAGCATAATTTTTTCTGCCATAGCTTTAGGATCATTTGGTGGAACAATAAAGCCATTATCTTCTATCATTTCTGGGACACCCTTTGCGTTTGTACCAACAATAGGTAAACCAAACATAATTGATTCGATTATTGTCATTGGTTGATTTTCTGATGTACTTGGAGTAACAAAAAGTTTCATTTTTTTAAGAACCCCTGATTCTAAAAGAAGTTTATTTGTAACCATTCCTGTAAAAACAATCTTATCTGAAAGATTTTGTTCTTTAATAAGTTTTTTAGTTTTCTCAAGTGTCGGACCACCGCCAACGATCAAAAGTTTTACATTACTTCTTTTACTAAAAATTATTTTCATTGCATCAAACAACACCCAAAGACACTTTTCTTCTGATATTCTACCAATAAAAAGAAGCCAATCATCATCTTGTTGTATATTTACTGGAAAATTATATGCAAAATTAAAATTTTGGTATTTAAAAACTTCTGCACCATTAGAAACAACAGTCAAAGGTGTTTTTAAATCATGAGCCAATAAATATTCGGCAGTAGCTTTTGATGGACTAATCACCATATCGCATTTATTAAAAAATTGGTTAGAATACCACCACCCTATATTATATAATAATTTTGAGTGTTCCATACCTATAACTTTTAAATACTCTGGTTCTGCAAAAAAAGTATGAAAAGTACCTACCACTGGAACGCCAAGCATTTCTGCAATCTTGATTGCTTGATAACCAATTGTAAAAGGAGCGTGAAAATGTATAATATCTGGTTGAAATTCTTTCATAGCCTTAACAATTTTAGAAGAAAAAGGATTTGTAAAAATAAAATCTGGATAAAAACTTGCTTCAAAACCTTGTTGGAAATAAGTCGGAAACGGAAAATAATCTACTGGATAATTTGGGTCTTTTTTGACAAAAGGAACTACACCATAAACACTATGACCTCTTTTAGACATCTCAAAAGCCGTATTTACAGACGATGTTACAACACCATTCACTTGGGGATAAAAATTATCAAGAAAGTATGCTATTTTTAATTTTTTATTCATATAGTGAAATATATTAACATAATTATATAAAAAAGCAAAGTAAATTCACAAAGATAAAGTGAAATATTAATGAATATTGAGTTAAAAAAAATATTATCAAGATATATACTGGTCGATAAGATTATCTTCCTTATTATATGTAAAACACCAATCTCCGTCCCTTGGGACAGACCCTAAACCGAATAGAGTGCAATAAGATTTCCTTCTTTATTATATGTAAACCCCTCAATCTCCGTCCCTTGGGACAGACCCTAAACCGAATAAAGTGACAAGATTATCTTCTTTTTATAATGTAAAACCTAATTTAGAAAAAGGAAATTGTAATGAACTTATCAAAGTGCAATAAGATTATCTTCTTTTTATAATGTAAAACAAAATTAAATTATTTTAATCTTTCAAAAGGAGCTAAAGTGCAATAAGATTATCTTCTTTTTATAATGTAAAACACTATCATAACTTAAAATTTTAATTACGTTTTCAGTTTGGTGCAATAAGATTATCTTCTTTTTATAATGTAAAACAAAATGAATAGTACCTTTTTTATAGCACTTATAATCCAGTGCAATAAGATTATCTTCTTTTTATAATGTAAAACTTTTCTAACTTTTGATTTATTTTTATAGTGTCTAAAGTGCAATAAGATTATCTTCTTTTTATAATGTAAAACAGCCAGCCTTGTAACTTATTTTATAATAATAAGTTATAGAGTCGTTTGCGAGTGGGGTATCAATTTTACCTAAAAATACTAAAAATTTTAGTAATTTCAAAGACCAAAACATAAGTTAAGTCCTTTCCACAAAACAAGAACGAGCGAGACCAAGCAAATTTAACGTTTCCTCCACGCTCGCAACAAAAAAAATAAATCTTACAATGTAAAAAAAAGATAAACAAACCTTAGTTGTCGCTGTAAGCAATGCACATACTAAGACAAATTTGGGATATACCCTAAGACAATTATAGTATAAGATAATTTTTTTTTCAACTATATTATTACTGTTTTATCAAAATTTATTTCGTGTTGCAATCGTCCTTCAATTACTACTTCATTATCAGGTCTAAACTCATTACAATACATATAGTAAGTAATTCTCTTACAATAAAGATATTCCGAAAGCATCCTTGCAGATACTAATGTATTATTTTGATCCATTTTTTTTATTGTTCCTTTCCCTCAATAGTTTTGTCATTTTATTTTTGACAACAGACCAAAAGATTTTACCATCAACCCACAAACTTTTATCAAAAAAAATTCCAGAGTCGTCCCTAAAAAGTGCAATTTGATTTTTAGAATAATCATCGCCTTCGTCAGTGCTTTCTTTTTCATGTTTATCCATCTTAATTCTTTTAGTTGGTTTTATGTCTTTATTTTCTTCAACTTTAAAAAATGTTAATTCTTCATTAGTTGGTACAAAATTAAGTATTGAATAATAATTTTTTAAATAATTTGGCTCATTCTTTAGGTGGAATGTTTCATCTTTATCTTTTTTTAGTACTACTCTAAAAGGATTTATTTGTGATAAAAACCTTTTTGCTATATTCCTTGAAGCATTTATATCAGCCTGCACAATGTGGAGTTTACCATCTTTTATTGATGCAAATAATTCGCCTCCTCTTAAAGGTAGAATATCATTTATTTTTATGGATTTATTTTTTACATTCTCTTTATTAATTTCTATCAAATCACAAAAAGCATCATCTTTTACAACTATTTTTAAAAACCAACTATTATCGATCAAATCTTTTTTTGTAACTTGATGACATCTAATACCCGGAGCATTATTATCACTAAGACACTTAGAAGTATAAGGAGCAAAAACATCACCAACAAGTATCCCCCACAAACTCGCTTTTTGTTGTAAAAAATTAAATATTTGCCTATGTGACCACATTCTTAACTTTGAGTTTTCCTCCCTCGGTCTATCCTCTGCAAAAGTATATTCAGTGAGTTTTTCCATAAGTATTATCTGACACGCCCTATTTTTTTTAACCCAGTCTTCTTTTTGTTTCTTTTTAGAATCATTTTTTATCTCATTGTCCTTGATATACCCCAAAGCAGTCATAAGAATATAATTTACACCTTGTTTAACCCTATTATCTTTTAGTTCATTTATATGTTCTTTGAGTTTATAGCCAAATTTAGGCGTTAAAACTATACTTTCAGCTGATTTTTGAGTTCTTGCAACCCATTTTCTTTTTAATTTATTAAGTTTCTCCAAAAAATCAATTCTTTGCATACTAAGCCCACCGCTTCTAAAAATAGGCTTACGGCACTCTCTAATAAATTCTTTAAAATCAATCTCAAGTTTTTTATCGAGTTCTTTATGCAGATTAATTACATCTTCTTTGTTTTCATAAGATAAAATCTTATTGTCAACATTATTCCAGTCAATAATACCATCATTATAAGTATTTTTAACATATCTTTTTGTCGTTTCTATCAATTCTTTAAATTTTTCTTTATCAATCTCATCATTTCTTATGATTTTAAGTAATTGGTTTAGTTTATTTATTTGCCTAGTAAAAATACCAATTTTATTTTTTCGTTCTTGATACGAAAGTTTATAATTTTTATTAATTTTTCTTTCTTTGTATAAATCATCATCTTCACCAGATAACTTTATAGTTTTACTATAAATATGTTTTGCATAGTAATTTTTATCATTAATTCTTATTATTTTATGATTTTGGTCATTTAAATTAAAAAATAGTTTATTATTATCTATTTCACTCATTATTTCAAAGCAAGAGACTGCTGCAAAAAATCTTTGTCCCAAATCAACAGATAAAACCCGTATTCCTTCATTTAATTCTTTTACATTTTGGAATGTTTTTTCATCCATCCAATCTTTTTTTGTTATTTGATTTTGTGTAAAATAAGATAAAAAATTTGTTTGTTCTTCATTTCCAAATTTTTTTTGGATTTTTAGGCTTGTTATTTTATTATCTACTGTATTAAAAATTTGAGGTTGTAATTTTTCTTTTGCAAATAAAGATTTATAATCTCTAATAGATAGAGTAAAAACTGTATAAGAATCCATTTTTTTACCGTCTTTATAGTTTTCGAGCTCATTTCTATTAAAATAAAGCCTTATCCCACCAGATTTCCCATAAGAGGTATTTTTTGCAGTATCACAATATTTTATGTATTGTTTTGATTTCTTTTGATCTTTTTTATCTTCTTCTTCATCATTAGAGTCTATAAATTCAAACTCTTTATTTTTACTTTTTGGTATGAATGTTATGTTTTCTGATAGTTTTTTAAGTTTTGCAAGATTAAATGTGTAATTTTCTTCAAAATACTCGTTATTTCTTTCTGTTATAAGTGGAATAGTTATATAATTTTCATCTTTTACTACTTCTATTTTATAGTTTCTAAAATTACTGTTTGATGGGTCTTCATATCTATACCAAAGAGGATGTTTTTTAAAATCAGGCATTGTAAATCTTGGCATCTCTGGTCTATCAAGCCATATTTGATTTTTATTAATATCTCGTTTTATCTTTAGATAATCAATATCTCCATTCCATAAACATTGATTTTCAAGTTTAATAATAAATTCAAATAAATTTCTATCTCCAACAAGTTTTGAGTTATCAGTTTGGTATTTATTTAATATATTAATTAAATTTTGTTCGCTTCTATCTTTTTCTTTAAGCCATTTTTCTTTTATTTCGTCAAATCCTTTTAACATTCTACCAGTTATATAAAATTTACCTTTTTTGGCAAATCCAGAGTCTTGTTCAAATGTTTTTTGCCTTTCTTCCTCATATTTTTCTAATATTTCAAAAATTTTATCTCTTTCTTGTTTATTTTCACATTTATTTTCTAATTCTTTTATTTTTACCTCTTTATCAAACCTCTCTTTTATCATTAATTTACACCAACTTTCATAAGACAAAAGTTTTTCTATTGCTTGTGCAAAAATCATTCTATCTAAAGCAGTAGGTGAAAGTTTAGCAGTAATCTTTTTAATATCAGTAAATTTTGTAAAAATAGGTATTAAATTATTATCTCTTAATCTTTTTAATAGAATTTTACCATAATCTTTATGAATTAGAGAAATATTATTATTTTCTTCTTTCAAAATATAACCTTTTGATTCGGCATCAAATAATGGACTAAAAATATTTAATGACGCTTGTTGTGCATTAGGAAAACCTTTTTTATTCTCCATACTTGAAGACACCAGACAAATATAAAGTTCTCTCATCAAAGTTTTAAACTCATCAAGTGTCAGAGTTAAATTTCTTCCAAGCTCAGTTTTTTTAATAAGATAAAATTCTTCAATTTGTTTTTTATATTCAGTTTCTTCTATATAAATACGCTTGCCAGTTTCATCTTCGCCAATAAAAATTTTTTCTTGCCTAAACATCAAAAGTTTTTCAAGATAGTACTTAACACCTTCATTCATATATTGATGTGTATCAAGTAAAGCCTTTGCTTCATCTTTGTTTTTTATGATAAGTTTAAATGGATAAGAAATTGTAAAACTCATTAGTACTCCTTTCAATAATTTAATCTGTGCCAATCCATGACAATCTGACTAATCTGTGTCAATCCGCGACAATCCGATTAATCTGTGTTATATAATTTAATCTGTGTCAATCCGCGACAATCCGATTAATCTGTGTTATATAATTTAATCTGTGTCAATCCGTGACAATCTGACTAATCTGTGTTATATATTTGTCACAATATTAGCATATTTCTTTAAATTATTGAAAAGAATAAATTTATTTTATAAAATTTTACTAATTTATAGTATATAATCAAACTCATGCAATTTATTATTATATAATAATTATATCCTAAATATTTTGATAAAACTGCTTCGTTTGATTATAATTTAGTTTTATAAGTTATATTTTAAAATTATGTTTTACATTTTGGTAAACATTCTCAAGCTCTTTTTCATTTAAAAAACCATCGGCAGCACCTGCAACACCAATTTTATAAGAAGCAAATGTTATTGCTCTTTTAATCGACTCGTAAGGATTGGAAGTTTTATTATAAAAATGTAAAAATGCAGAAAAAAGTGAATCCCCTGCCCCTATGGTATTCACAATTGGTCTTGTATAAACGGCTGGAATTTGAGCTATAAAATTATCTTTTTTTACTGACATTAAAACACCTTCTTTACCAAGCCCGATAACGATTATATCATTGCCAAATTTATTTAAAACCATTTTTATCCAATCCATCGGTGGGGAAGGAAGATTTTCATTACTCATAAATAAAATATCTGCACTTTTCATAAAATCAGTGTTGTAAGGGTCGTTTAAGTCACCAATAACATGAACATCACTTGCAATAATTTTACCCTGCTCTTTTGCGATTTTTAAGAATGGTCTTGAAAAATTTATGTTACATAAAGAAACTAATTTACATTCATCCAAAGCCTCCAAAAATAAATCCTCTGGATAAACTTGTTCCTGAATATCTTTTAAATCACAATGGATTTGTCTTTTGCCATCTTTATCATAGATTATAATAGAAGCACAAGTTTTCTCCATCTGAGAAATTACATATTTATCTTTAACCTTATCAAGCTTTAATTCATCCCTAACCATCATTCCAGACAAATCAGAGCCAATTATAGAGGCAAAATTAACTTTATCGCCAAGTTTTGTTAAAGATTTTGCAAGATTATAACCAACACCAGATATTGTAGAATTTACTCCAAAAAAAGGATAAGTTACAGGAAAATAATTTAGAGGAAAACTCTCAATTTTTAAAGTATTTTCTATATTAATTGAACCCGAAACTAAAATTTTGTTCATAAATACCTCCATATAACACGTATTTTTACTGATTATTTAAGATTAACATAGATTATACTGGTTTTTATTCAAATTAATACTTAATTATACATTTAGTAATTTTATATCATCCAGTTTAATATATGTTTTCTATATTAATTCGTTATAATCAATATTATACTAAAAATAAAATTAATTGTCAGTGATTTAGCTCACAAATATAATTAAAATTTTAAAATAAGATTCTTTTTAATTTAAAATGTAAAATTTAATAAATTTATCTTTTAGATGTTGCATTGCCAAGTATTTTACTATAATATGGATATATATTAATAACTAAAGATAAAATATGAGCGAAAATATAATAGATATAAAAAAAATATCACAAGATATTATTGATTTATTTAAAAAATACGATTCTTTATTAATTTACATTAATGGTTCTCCTGATCCAGATGTAATAGCTTCTTCTTTTGCAATAAAAGAATTAGCTAATATTTATAATTGTAAAATAACAATTTATTCTAAAAAAAATGTATCTTTAAATCAAAATAGTTTTTTAATCAAAAAAATTGGTATTCCAATAAAATTTGACAAACAAAAACCCAATATGATAAATTTTAAAGGTTATATTGTTTTGGATTTTCAGTCTTGTTATGTTGAAGAGATAAGTAATGAATTAAAATGCGTCCTTCATATAGACCATCATACTAAAGATGGTGACAAAATTCAACCAGAATTACAGATAATCTCGCCAGAACTTGGTTC
>MIAN01000063.1:13074-46022 GCA_001829125.1 Spirochaetes bacterium GWB1_27_13
TAGCGTTATTGTTAAAAGAGTTAAAACCACAGATAAAGCAACCTATTTTTAATAGAATTGCAACGGCTCTTTTTTATGGAATAACATCAGATACTGATGATCTTAAGCATTCCTTTCCAATTGATGTGGAAGCAATAGATTTTTTAAAACCAAGTATTATACAAACAATCATAGATTATATAAAAAAGACACCACATAATGAAGAAACTCGAAAAATAGTAAATAATGCCTTATTAAATCATATATTATATAAAGATTGGTTTATTTGCGGTGTAGGTTATCTTAATGAGAAACATAGAGATAGTATTGCTATTGCAGGAGATTATATTTTACAATTAGAGCAAGATAAAAATGTAGTAATTTTTTGTATTGTAGAAAAAGATGATTACGAAGGCTTATATATTGATGCTTCTTTTAGGACTAACAATCTGGCGCTTGACTTAAATAATTTCATAAAATCAATTACTCACAATGGAGGAGGAAGAAAAAATAAAGGAGCTTACCAAGTAAATCTTGATTATTTCTCTAAATATGCAGATAAAGAATTATTATGGAAAATAGTTTCTGATACAACCATTTCATACATGAAGAATGAAATAGACAATATTAGTAGTTTTAAATGGAGTTTGAGTTCTGTTTTTAATAAATTTTCTAATTTTTTTAAGAAAAAACAGTAAAAACAATTCTATATTTTGATATTTATTTAAATTTGAAATTTAATAGATAAAAATAACTTAAAATCAGTAAAATTAGAATAAATATTCTTTTTTAAAAAATTTAAATTTCCTCTAAAAAATTGATCTATGGTTCGACTTTAACCATATTTATGCACATTTTAACCTTTTAAATCTTTTATATTTTTTCTATATTACTTATCAAATATTAAATTAAAGAGGTTAATTAAAATGGAAAATTTAAAAGAAATTGTGAAATCGTTTTATACAGAATGCTTGACTGTAAACAAAACAAGTAATCCAAGTGAAAAAATGGAAAAATTATTAGCCGAGGATTTTAAATCAATCAATGCAAAAGAAACTAAAGGAAAAGCACAATTAATCGGTCAGATTGGATTTTTCTGGAAATTGATACCAAATTTGAAATGGGAACCACAAGAAATATTACAAGACGGTAATAGAGTAATAGTAAGAAGTATTTTTAGCGGTTCACCAAAGGGTGATTTTATGGGATTGACTTTGGACGGAACAAAATCTTTTAACACAACATCTATTGATATTCATACAGTTGAAAATGAACAAATAAAGACTGTTTACCATGTTGAAGAGTGGGCAACTGCAATACAGCAATTAACTGTAAAATAAATTTTTTAAGCCCCTCTAGCCAATAATAGTAGGGGCTGTTTTTTTCAGATTTTAAGTTAAAACAGGACTAATAATATGAGTAAACACATCGATATTGTACCAATTTGGTTACGAATTATAATAGGATTTTTAGCGTTGATGAACATTGCATTTGGAGTAATGGGATATTTTGACATGTCTGTTCTTTTCAACAATGGAGCAGGGCTTAATCTCAGTAATACGATTCTTAAAAATGCAAGTTTTGAATTTGCAGCAAAGGAATCTGGCAATTGGATTGGCATTAGGAATTGTAGCTGCTAAGTGTGTTCCTGAAAGTATTACTATATCATAACATTAATTAGAGTAATTAAAAAAAGGGATGTTCAATGAAAAAAATAATAGTATTAACTACCATTCTTTTTTCTTTATCAATATTATTAATAGCACAAAATAATAACTCAATGACTTCTAAATCGGAATATATTGAAATTGCAAAATTCCAACTCAAAGCAGGTTTTAGCGACGAACAATTTTTACAAGCCGAACAAACTGTAAGAAAAGGAATTATCAAAGATACCAAAGGATATATAGGTAGAGAACTTTTTAAAAATGAAAACAACGAATGGACAGTAATTCTTAGGTATGACACTAAAGAAAATATGGACGCTTTATTGGCATTATTAAAAAAAAATCTACATCCCAGTTTTCAAGATTACGCTTCGATGATAGATTTTTCTACAATGCGTAAAGAGTTTCTTTTCAAAAAAATTTAATCAATTTATGAGACCAATAACAAAAATATGTTGGTCTCACGCCTTTACAAAAAAAAGAAGAATCATTTTATAAAAAAACCACAAACAATGCTAATATTTAGTATTTATTGAGCTTTTGAAAGCATTTAAGTATATAATGTAAGACGCTTTAATTTTATGTAAA
This sequence comes from Spirochaetes bacterium GWB1_27_13, assembly GCA_001829125.1. Taxonomy (GTDB): domain Bacteria; phylum Spirochaetota; class GWE2-31-10; order GWE2-31-10; family MWDO01; genus GWC1-27-15. Next base: position 15,309 of record MIAN01000063.1, read on the forward strand.
ATTCTGCCGTAAATTAGTATAAAAAAATTGGAAATACAAAATACTGGGTGAAGACACCCTCAATCAAAAGGAGAATTTACATGGATCAAAATATAGAAATTTCTTATAAAGTTTTACCTCGAGGTGGGTTTTTGGTGGATACAAGCGAAGGTTATATCCAGTTTGGAGTACCGCCTGAGACAATAAAGGATACCATGGGTTTTCCAAAGGGTGTACCTCAGATTTTTGTACTAACTGACAGAATGTTTGATTGGAAAAAGGGTATTAGTCTTGCAGAAGTTGAGTTTCCACTTTACTTTAATTTTTTTATCAAAAAACGTAAAACTTATATCGTTTGCACAGAAGATCAGGAAAAAGCATTAATACCGCTCTTACAAGAGTCATTGTTTGGTCCAAAAAAGTTTGATATAAGTAGGGATTGTACCGAAGATTTTGATAAAAAACTCATCCCAAATCTGATCAATGAGATGGAATATTTCAGAAACAATTTGAAAATTTCTGATCTTGTAAAACTTATCGTTTTCAAAGATGATAAGGTTTGTTTCAATAACATTACAATTGTAAGAGACAAAGAAAATTTATTTTCTGTTTTGGATTCTGAAGTCGAAATCGCAATTGTACCAAGAAACATAACCTACACTCCAACAATAATGATAGGTGCTCGTTTGTCAGAACCATATAGACCACCACTTTTTAGTATCACATGTTTAGGTCCAAGTCATGGATTTGACCCTACGGAAAACACATCGGGCTACATAATATGGCTTAACCATCACGGAATTATGGTAGACCCACCTGTCAATTCCACCGAGTGGCTTGATGCCTCCAATGTAAACCCTAAACTTATAGATAGTATTATCCTTACACATTGTCACGCAGACCATGATGCAGGAACTTTTCAAAAAATACTAAACGAAGGCAAAATTACTGTTTATTCTACCGAAACTGTTATGATGAGTTTCTTGAGGAAATACTCGGCTTTGTCTGGAGAATCAGTTAAGGATCTTCTCAAACTTTTCAATTTTATTCCAATAAAAATTAGGACTCCAGTTTTTATACACGGAGGACAGTTTGAAATGTTTTATACTCTCCATTCAATTCCAACATTAGGTTTTAAAATGGCTTTTCAGGATCAAACTTTTGTATATTCTTCTGACCACAATAACGATCCTGTTTTACATCAGAAATTATTTGACACAGGAGTTATCTCTCCCGAAAGGTATAATGAACTATCGCTTTTTCCATGGGATTCTAAAGTAATCTACCATGAATCAGGCGTTCCACCACTTCATACACCTATCAAATATTTGGATTCTTTACCAGAAGAAATCAAAAAAAAGACAGTGGTCTACCATATAGCAAAAAAAGATTTTCCAGAAAACACAATCTTAAAATTAGCCACTTTTGGTATTGAGAATACGCTTGAGTTCAAAACAGAAAAACCTCCTTATGAATCAGTTTATAACCTACTAAATATTTTGAAACATCTAGATTTTTTCAACAATTTGTCAATCCTAAAAATACAAGATTTTATTACAAGTGTTGTTAAAGAAGAATTTAAAAGAGGTGATTTGATTATAAAAAAAGGAACTATTGGCGATAAATTTTATATCATATATTCTGGTAGTGTGTCGGTACAAAGTGAAGGTCTTGTACATAAAAAGATTTATGGAAGTTACGAATATTTTGGTGAACTTGCACTTTTAACAGGTCAAGTTCGTGTAGCAGATATAATTGCAGAAACAGATGTTGTTGCATATTCAATGGAAAGGAATAGATTTTTACATTTTATCTCTGGTACTGATTTTGAAAAAACCCTTTATAGGCTTGCCAAAACTCGAAGTAGTGATACTTGGAATCTTTTATCAGACAGTCAATTTTACAAACAATGCACTTCTTACCAAAAAACTTGGTTAGAATCGATTTTAATTCCAATGGATGACGTGCCTGCTGGTATCATACTAGGCGAAGGAGAACCAACAGAACGAGTCTATATTATCCGAAACGGTGAAGTAACAGTTGATTGGCAGGGAGGAAATTCTTTTAAAATAGGTCGAGGTGATATTATTGGCTCAATGTTGAAAGTAGCAAAACGTGAACCATCCAATTTTACATTCTCAAATTCAAACCCTGTTTCACTTTACACTATGAAAAGGGAAGATATAATCGAATTTGTGCGAGGAAATCCTGGTATTGCAAAGAAAATGTTTTATTAAAAAATAAAAACCACTCACCTAATAATAATACTGATTGTACAAATTAGATTTTTTACATTAACCAATGTAATGTGTGTAAATCCGTGTTATCATTTGACAAACAAAAAAAAATTAGGTATATTATAACACAGATTTTTTAGGTTATCACAGATTACACAGATTGAATTTATTTAATATTAAACTAATTAATTTCATAGTCTCTGGCAAACTACACTAAAAAGTTTTCAGTTTGTCAAAAAATTAAATATAGTTATTGTTTATAATTATAGAATTTAGTCTGTGTTAATCTGCAACAATCTGATTAATCTGTGTTATAAAAACTTTTTACTATAAGTTAAACATTTCCCAAAAACACAGGAGAATACGCGGTGAATAATATTAGAAATTTTTCTATTATAGCACATATTGATCATGGTAAATCTACGCTTGCGGATAGATTGATTCAACATTGTAATATCATTTCAGATAGAGAATTTCAAGATCAGATTCTTGATAGTCTTGATATAGAGCGAGAAAGAGGAATTACAATTAAAAGTAACGCAGTTTTGCTTCCATATAAAGCAAGAGATGGCAAAATATATAATTTGAACTTAATTGATACGCCAGGTCATGTTGACTTTACTTATGAGGTATCCCGTTCGTTAAAATCCTGTGAAGGTGCTTTACTTTTAGTCGATGCGTCTCAAGGAGTTGAGGCTCAAACTTTAGCAAATCTTTATCTAGCTTTAGAGCAAAATCTTGAAATAATAATTGTAATTAATAAAATAGATTTACCTTCTGCTGATATTGAAAGTGCAAAAAAACAGATTGAACATGATTTGGGATTTCCAAAAGAAGATGTTATTTTAGCTTCTGGTAAAGAAGGTATTGGAATTGAAGATATTTTTGAGGCAATTGTTAAAAGAGTCCCTCCGCCATCTGGAAAACCTGAAAATATATTAAAAGCATTGATTTTTGATAGTCATTATGACGAATTTAGAGGTGTTGTTCTACATATTAGAATATTTGAAGGCGAAATAAAAGCAGGCGATCCTATTTTACTTATGTATAGTAATTCTGCCTATATAGTTGAAGAAGTTGGATATTTCAAACTAAAAATGGAAAAGAAAAACAAACTAGTCGCTGGTGAAGTAGGATATTTGATCGCTGGTATTAAAAATATCACTGATATTCAAATAGGAGACACTGTAACATCTTCAAAGACTCCAGCTCCAGAACCATTACCGGGTTTTAAAGAAGTAAAACCAGTTGTTTATTCATCATTATATCCTGTTGCAGCAGATGATTATATATCACTAACCGATGCTTTAGGAAAATTAAAATTAAACGATGCGTCTTTAATTTACTCAAAAGATTTTTCATCTGCATTAGGTTTTGGATTTAGATGTGGCTTTTTGGGATTATTACATCTCGAAGTTGTTCAAGAAAGACTCGAACGAGAATTTGACATGTCTTTGATTCTAACTGCTCCATCAGTTCAATATAAAATTAAGTTAAAAAATGGTACTACAATAATGGTAGATAACCCAGTTAATTATCCAGACCCTCTTCTAATTGAATCAGCAGAAGAACCATATATTAAAGCAACAATTATTTTACCAAAAGAATATCTTGGTCCAATTATGAACCTCTGTATAGAAAAAAGAGGCGTTCAAACTGACTTAAAATTCCTTGATGAAAGAAGAGTTGAAATAATTTATGAATTACCTTTAGCCGAAATTATTTATGATTTTTATGATAAGTTAAAATCTTTAAGTCGTGGTTATGCTTCATTTGATTATGAAATTATGGATTTTAAAGCAACAGAACTTGTTAAACTTGATATTCTTGTCTCTGGAAAACCAGTTGATGCTTTATCTATGCTTGTTTATAAAGACAATGCAAGACACAGAGCAAAAAAAGTTTGTGAAAAATTAAGAGAATTTATACCTCGCCAACAATTTCAAATACCTATTCAAGGTGCTGTTGGTGGTCAAATTATATCTCGCGAAACTATCAGTGCTTATAGAAAAGATGTTACTGCAAAATGTTATGGTGGTGATATAAGTAGAAAACGAAAACTCCTCGAAAAACAAAAAGAGGGTAAAAAGAGAATGAAAATGATTGGTAATGTTGAAATACCACAAACAGCATTCTTAGCAGTACTCAAATCAGACGAAAATTAAAATAATTTTTACTAATAGTGGTAGTTTTATTACTACCACTATTGATATGTAATAGTCATTTCATCCTTCTATTACACGAATTTAAGCACAGATTAATTAGTATAAAGAATCTAATCTGTGTCACTCTGTGATAATCATAATAATCTGTGTTATAGCAACTATGATGATAGTTGTATTGTTCAAATAAATCAAAATCAAGTATATTTATACAAATCGTAGGTTTTAACTTCTTAAAGAGTTTGTAGTTTTTAGTTGTGAAGAATAAAGTTTTGTCCAGTAATAAAGTGTTCTATTTCTAAAAATATAATTGCCAGTTGTTAGAACTTCTACATCGTAAACTCGCTGGTTTTCATCAGTTGCTTTCACATCAACAATTGACTCTTTGTCAATAGAAAAATTTTTAATATTAAAAGGATTCTTTATCTCAACAGTCTTAATTACTGGAAAGCCAGAGTCAGAATGGACTGCGTTTATAAATGATAACAATAAATCCTAGTTTTCTTCTTTGCAAACAGAAACTTGATAAAAATATCAGAAGTTGCTTTAACTATTTCTCTACTTAAAATATATCAAAAAAAATTAAGAAAAGCAAATAAAAAACATTTTCTTTAAAGTTAAAATTTTTAAATTAATTATATTTCTCTTGAAATAATTGGTTTTCTGTTTTAGAATATTGTTATATTTTAATCTATTTTTTAATAAAAGGGTCATAATAAAAATGGGAAAATCAGATAAAACATCAAAAAAAATTATTAAATCTTATAAAAAAGAAATTTCTTTGTTAGAAAATCAATTAACCGAAAAAGAAGAAACTATAAGTAAATTAAAAATGTTAATTGATGTTAACTCGGTTATTACTTCTTCATTGGATAAAAAACGGGTATTAAGAACTATACTTGACCAAACAAAAAAATTAATTGGCTGTTTAAAAAGTAGTATTCTTTTGGTTGATAAAGAAACAAACCAACTCATTTTTGAAGTTTTAACAAATGAAGAGGATGAAAAATTTTTGTCTGATATAAGGCTTAATATTGGCGAAGGTATCGCAGGTATGGTATGGGAACATGGACAACCAATTTTAGTCGAAGATGCTCAAAAAGACGCAAGATTTTCTGAAAAAGCTGATAAAAAAAGCGATTTTATTACAACTTCGATAATTGCGGTTCCTTTAATTGCTAATGGCAAAATTATAGGTGTAATGGAAGCAATAAATAAAGTTGACGGTAGTTTTTTTCATCATCTTGATTTAGAATTATTTCAAAATATATCTGTTCAGGCTGCTGTTGCAATACAAAATGCAAGTTTATATGATATGGCTATTTCTGATGGAAAAACTCAACTTTTTATACATAGATATTTTCAAGTTAGACTTGACGAAGAATTAAAAAGAGTTGTACGGTATGGTGGCTTTTTATCTTTGGTTATGTTTGATTTAGACCATTTCAAAAGCATCAATGATACTTATGGACATCAATTTGGTGATGAAGTTTTAATTAAAGTTGCCAATGTTATAAAAAAAAATTGCCGCACATCAGATGTACCAAGTAGGTTTGGAGGTGAAGAATTTGCAATAATGCTTACCGAAACAAATAAAGAGGGTGCAAAAATTTTTGGTGAAAAAATTAGAAAAGTAATTGAAGAACTTGAAATAGAATATAATGGTAAAAAGATTAAAGTAACAATTTCTGGAGGAATTACATCATTTCCAGATGATAATCCAAAAGATATTCAAGAATTCATCGAAATGGCTGATAAATCACTATATGTTTCTAAAAAAGAGGGAAGAAACAAAATTACTGGCTACTCTCCAGAAATGGCAAATGAAGAACTAGAGAAGTAAAAAAGTTTTTCACAAGAACACAAATGGTGAATATTTTTTTGTGTTCTTCATGATAAAATTGTAAAAACTGATTAGTTACAAAATTTACTATTTTAAAAATATATAATTTAAATCCAAATCTCTCAAATTATCAAAATATACATTTTCCCATTTATTTCTTACAGCCCTAAAAGTATATGGATGAACTATATACATCAAAGGAACTTGCTCAAGTATTATTTGTTGATACTCATCCCATATCTTTTTTGCTTTTGCCTTATCTAATGTAAAAGCACCTTCATTATAAAGATGATCAATACGAGCCTCCCAGTCTGTTGCAGGTTTTTCTTGTAATGGTCTCCATAAATGAAAATTCCCAGAAGAAAGCCAGACATTTATACCACCAGTAGCCCAATAATTTGCTCCAAGCCCAACAATAACACAATGCCAATCATAAGTCTTAATAAGACTATCAACTAGTTTCTGAAAATCAATAGGTCTAACTTTTAGAGTAATCCCTATATTTTTAAGTTCATCCGCAAAAATATTTGCCATATCAATCCTAATATTATTTTCTGCACCTGTAACAATATCAAATTCAACTATATTACCATCCTTGTCAACCATTAACCCATCTTTATTTTTTTTGATACCAATTTCTTCGAGTAATTTAATTGCTTTTTTTGGATTGTAAGTGTACTGAAGCTTTATATTTTCATCAAAAAATGGATTTGCCTTAGCATAAAAATGTATGGCAGGTTCTGCAAGACCTCTATAAACTTGATTAATTATTCTATCTCTGTTAATCATACAACTCATTGCTTGTCTAAATTTCGTATTACTAAACCAATTATAGTATTTTTTATCGATATTTGATGGATTTTGATTAAAACAGAAGAATGCTGCATCTAATGACGATCCTCCATTATAAACAGTGTAATCTGACTTTTCTTTAGAAAGTAAATTATCTAAATCCTCTGGTCTTACTACATGAAAATCTTTTTCACCATTTTTAAAAAGTAAAAATTCTGTATTCATATCAGGAACTATCTTAAAAACAATTTGTTCTACATAAGGAAGTGTTGTATTACCAGCATCTTTTTTCCAATGATTAGGATTTCTTTTCAATACCACTCTAACACCAGGGGTATATTCGTAAATATAGTAAGAGCTAAGAGATGGAATAGTTTTAACATCAGTATCAACACTAAATAATTCTAAAAGACTTTGAACACCTTTTTCTTTTTTTGCTTTTTCAAAAATAAACTTAGGTCCAAAATCCATATTTGTAGTTAAAATTGGATTTGCAATAATACGAGGATAATGAAATACAAACGAGAGGTCATCGATTTTTTCTATATCAATGTGTTTCTCTACTCCATCTTTCATCTTTATAAATTGCCCCGAATAATCTGGAAGTTGTAATTTTTTTTCACCAGCGATTTCATTATACCAAAAAACAACATCATCTGCAGTAACTTTAACCTTTGTTTTACCATCATAAGTTGTCCAATATAAATCATCTCTTAATTTATAAATAACATCAAGTTTATCATTTTCTTCATCAGCCTTAACTTCAAAACTCGCGAGGTTTGGGATAAACTCTTTTTTATATGGATCATAATCTGCTAAACTTTCATATAAATAATCAATAACAGTTCTACTGTCACTGTCCCTTGCTGTTAGTGTATTGAATGTTTTTGGATCATTTGTCAATGTAGCAACCCACACACCACCAATTTTACCGTTTTTATATTTTTGAGGACCAAATTTTTTTACAGTTTTTGACAAAATAGTACTCTTATTAGTATCTTTTAATGTATTTATTTCATCAACAGAATATTCTTCTTCTTTAGTACAACTTAAAAAAAACAAAGTAACGATAATTAATAACACCAAATTTTTCATAAATAAAACCATCCTATAACACTGATTTGCAGTAATTATAACTAAAGTTTTTAGGTTTGTCAAAAAAATTGACAAATTATATTGAAAAAGTTTTTATTAACCCGTTATTACTAAAGATAATTTAAATTATATTTTTTATATAGACTATTTACATTCTCCATTTTTTTTTATATAATCTTTTAATTTTGAAATCTTAGGATAAAGCCATGACTGAAAAAAAATTGCCTTTTACAAAATCACAAATTGAAGAAATTATTCAAAAATACCCTACCCCTTTTCATATTTATGATGAAAAAGCAATTAGAGAAAATGCAAAAAAACTGATAAAAACCTTTTCGTGGTGTGATACTTTTAAAGAATACTTTGCTGTAAAAGCAAATCCTAACCCATACCTTCTAAAAATTCTAAAAGAAGAAGGCTTTGGAGCAGATTGTAGCTCTTTGGCAGAATTAGTACTTGCAGAAAAAGCCTCTATAACTGGCGAAAACATAATGTTTACCTCAAATGATACTCCTGCAGAAGAATACGTTAAAGCAAAAAAACTTGGTGCGATTATAAATCTTGATGATATAACACACATAGATTTTTTAGAACAAAACACTGGCTTACCTGATTTAATTTGTTTTAGATATAATCCTGGACCATTAAGAGGTGGAAATGCACTTATTGGTAAACCTGAAGAGGCAAAATACGGCTTAACTAAAGATCAAATTCTTGAAGCATACAAAATTTGTAAACAAAAAGGCATAAAAAGATTTGGGCTTCATACTATGCTTGCGTCAAATGAACTTGACCCAAATTATTTTATTGATACAGCGATTATGCTTTTTGATTTAGTTGTTGATTTGTCAAAAGAAGTCGGTATTAAGATGGAATTTGTTAATCTTGGCGGTGGTTTTGGTATTCCATACAGACCCGAACAAAATAGGTTGGATATGGATTATATTTCTGCTGGCATTAAAAAAGCTTTTGAAGAAAAAATTGTAAAAAACAAACTTAACCCTTTAAAAATATTTATGGAATGTGGAAGAATTATTACAGGTCCTTATGGTTATCTTGTTACAAAAGCAATTCACAAAAAAGATACATATAAAAACTATATAGGTCTTGATGCTTGTATGTCAAATTTAATGCGACCTGCACTTTACGGGGCATACCATCATATAACTGTCATGGGTAAAGAGAATGCTTTATTTGACAAAAAGTATGATATTGTTGGCTCTTTGTGTGAAAATAATGATAAGTTTGCAATAGATAGAATGCTACCAAAAATTGATACTGGAGATATTGTTGTAATTCATGATACAGGAGCTCATGGTTTTGCAATGGGCTTTAATTATAACGGAAAGTTACGTTCAAAAGAACTTTTATTAAAACAAGATGGTTCTGTTGAGTTAATTAGAAGAGCAGAAACACTTGATGATTATTTTGCAACTTTGGATTTTTCTAAATTATGATCCAAAATATCATGCGTAAAAAAATAATTATATCTACAAATAAAAGAAAAGATGGAAAAATTGTGGCTAATTTTTCCATCTTTTTTTAATTTTAAATAAAACTTCCTTCTACCATTGATTTTTTTTATTTTCTATATTACAATTATACCAGAAACTTTTTTGGAGGATAGATTATGGATAGAAAAAAAGCTTTGGTTGTTGATGATATGGAAATAAATAGAAACGTAATTAAATCTTTTTTATACTTTGAAAAATTTGATGTAGATTTAGCCGAAGATGGCATAAAAGGGTTAGATTTGCTTTCTAAAAACAAATATGATTTAGTCTTTTCTGATATTGAGATGCCAAATATGAATGGAATGGAACTATTAACAAGAGCAAAAAAGAATCCAACTACTAAAAATATTCCAATAGTTATGCTAACTTCTTTGGATAAACAGGAAATTATAGACAAGGCAAAAGAACTTGGAGCATCTGGCTACATAGTAAAACCTTTCACAAAAGAAAAAATGGAAACTCTATTGAAAAATATTGGTTTTTAAAGAAATATATTTAACTTACAATCTAAATTTCCGAAAATATTAATAATTAATTTTGGAATTGAGGTTGTTATGACTAATCGTAGTTTTGTAGTAATTGTCATTTTAATTTTTGTTGTTTTTATTTCTTTAGTTTTTAGTATTGGTATTCATTATTTTGATTGGTTTAATTTAAAAGAAAAAAATAGTTATGTGAAATATATTCCATCAGAAAAACAACAAGTTAATGTTAATACTGTAAAAAATAAAGATATTACTACTGATACTGAAAAAATTTTACAAAAAAAAGAAATTCTTAAAGAAAAAAAAATAGTTGAGAATAAAATCATTCAAGATAAAATTAGTGAAAAAAAATTTGAAAATAAAAAAATAAAAAAGATAATTGATATAACTACTGATACTTATGTAAAAGATCTAAATTTGCCAAATCAAAATTTTCATTCTTTTGGAGAATATATTTCTCAAGAAGAATCAAGATATAGAATTTCTCTAATAAAAAATTTAAAAATTAAAACAATCATTATAAATTCTTTAACAAAAAATAATGGAGTAACTCAGGAGTTTTATAGAATTGTTTATTCTACAAAAATGATTCCTGCAAAAATACTTGACCAAATAGTTGAAAGCAAAGAATTTAGAGATTTAATACCAAAAAAATATTTAAGTAAAGAAGTTGAGTTTGGTGGATTAAAAAAAGGTGAATATATAAAATTTAAAAATACTGATATTAAAAATATTTTGATACAATGGACTCAGGGTAGACTTACTCCTATACAAAAAGCATGGGAAGTAAAAGCCGAAAAATAATATTAAATGGAAGATTTTATGGATTATTTTATTTGGGATAAAAATTATAATACTAATATCGAAAAAATAGATGAGCAACATGAAATTTTGCTTTCTATGATGAATAGTTTGCACAATGGGTTAAAGTTGTCTGACACTCATTTAAATAAAATTGTTGCAAATGTAATTAATGACTTGTTTGATTATATTTCTTATCATTTTAAAACAGAAGAAGATTTGATGGAAAAGTCAAATTATCCTTACTATGAAGAACATAAAAACGAGCATTCTGTTTTTTTTAAGAAAATGCTTGAAATTCAAAAAGAATTTAGCAAAGGCAAGTTAAATATAGAAAAAGAACTTCTTGATTTTTTAAAGGATTGGCTAATAAAGCATATTCTTGCAACAGATAAAAAACTTGGTAACTTTTTGCTAGAAAAAGGAAATAATAATGAAAATGAGTGATTGGGACACAGCATCATTTGATAATTTCAAAAATATTATTGTTTATTTTAAATTAGAAGAAATTTTTAAAAAAGTTTTTGAAAAAGATTTAGATTCTTTTAAATTAAAAGATGAAATGAATAAATATGATGAAAACAACCTAATTAATTTTTGTCTCAATTGGCTTAATACCCCCCCAAATATTATCTGGTTTTCAGGCTACAATGAAGAAACAAATCTATTTGACGTCAATAAAATTGAAATTGAACCAAAAGATATTACAGATGCAAAAGAAATGATAAAATATTTGCAAGAATATACTTCAAAATAAAACTATTAATTTTTCTCAAATATATCAATTTTTTTAAATAATTTAAGATTTTATTGACATTTCTTATCTTATATTTTATGATTAATACTAAATGAATTTAATAAAAATGAGCGAGCGGTTAGCATGTTTAATAAAATATTGGCAATAATTAATTTTTTTTCTTCACAATATCTTAATTATTCAACTCAAAATAAAAAAAAGATTAATAACCTCATAATAATTTCATTATTGGGGTCTATTTTTTCATTTTTATTAATGTTTCTATTTCTTATAAAAAGTGAGATTTCTTATCAATTTTCATTAATTTCTCTAATTATTTTTCTTATGAGTTTAATTATTTTATTTTTGATAAAAAGAGAAAGAATTAATTTTGCTATAAATATAATGATATTGAGTATTATTGGGTTTATTTCTTACTGTACTATTAAAATTGATCATATAGTATTTATTTTATATTTAGCAGCAATAAGTGCGGTAAGTTTATTCTTTATAAAAAAATATCAAATAGTATCACTCCTTATTTCTATTTCTATTCTAGTATTAATAAGATTTGCAATCTTAATTAATGACTTTTTATTATCTCAAACATTTTCTATAGAATTTTTAGAAGGTGTTATTACTTTTGTTATAGCTCTCATAATATTAGTCTCTTGGTTTATTTCTTATCAATCATTTATAAATGAACTGTTATTATTAGAAAAAGTTAAAGAAGAAAAAGAAAAAGCAGAAGAGGCTAATCGAGCAAAAAGTGATTTTTTATCTAATATGAGTCATGAATTAAGAACTCCATTAAATCCAATTATTGGTCTTACTGATATTCTATCAATGGAAGAAAAAAATAAAGAAAAATTAGAAATATATAAAATAATTAATGATAGTGGAAAAAAATTATTAGAAATAGTAATTAGTTTATTGGAGTTTTCAAAGATAGAGAATAAGAATATTTTACTAAAGAATACTAATTTTAAGATAATAGATTTAATAAATTATTTAGATCAAATGTTTACAGACATCGCCAAAAAAAGCAATTTGGATTTTAAAATAATAATAGATGATGGTATAGATTGTGAACTTCTAGGTGATCTAAATATGATTGAATACTTATTTTTTAATTTAATAATGAACTCTATAAAATATACAGAAAAAGGTTACACTCTCTTAAAAATATCTAAAATATCAGAAAAAGAAAGTATTTTACTGTTAAAATTTGAGGTAATAGATACAGGGATAGGAATTTCAAAAGAAAATCAAAGTATTATTTTTGAAAAATTTGTTCAGGGTGAACCTTTTCTTACAAAAAAACATAGCGGTATAGGTTTGGGATTAGCTATTTGTAAAAATTACGTTGATTTAATGGGTGGCAATATTTATGTAATTAGTGAAGATGGCAAAGGTAGTAATTTTACAATCGAACTCCCATTAGAAAAGTCAAAGAATTAAAAAAATAATTTAGAAACTGAATAATTTTCTATCTGCTAATTGTTATTCCATTTTTGCAACAATGTTTGTAAAGTATTTGCTTCTGCGAATTTCTCCTCTGTGTTTACTCCTTCAATAATATCAGATGGAATTTCATCAATAAATGCTGATTTTTGTTTGTTGATTATATCATTAAATTTAACCCTTATTTTTGGATATGTTAAAAATAATTTTTCTCTTGCTCTTGTTACAGCAACATAAAAAAGCCTTCTTTCTTCTTCTTGATTACCGGTTTCTTCTACTGTTTTAAAATGAGGTATCAAACCATCTTCAACGCCAACAACAAAAATAACTTTAAATTCAAGACCTTTTGCAGAATGAATACTCATCATACTAATTTCGTTATCGTCAAATTTTTCTTCTTCTCTTGTTGACATACTTACTCTTTGTAAATAATCATAAACATTTGGGTCAAAATTATCGGGATTTTTTTCATATCGTGATATTGATTGGATAAGTTGGTTTATATTATTCATTCTGTGACCAATTCTTTTTAAATCTTTTATTTCACTAATTAATTTACCTTTATAATCAATTTCTTCAACGAGCAGTTGTACAGTTCTTGAAATGTTTTTTGGTTTAAAGATTAATTCTCTGTATTTTTCTATTAATTTGTAAAAGTCTTCTAAGTAAGGAGTGATTTTATTACCTAAAAAACCAGAACTAACGAAATTTTTTATTGTTAAATACAAAGAACAGTTATTTTCTTTTGAAAATTCCATCATTGAATGAATTGTAGTAACACCTATTCCTCTTTTTGGATTATTTATAATTCTATGTAACGCCACCTCGTCGTCTGTGTTTGCCAAAAATCTTATATAACTAATGATGTCTCTTATTTCGGGTCTTTCAAAAAACCTCATTGCACCTACGACTTTATATGGAATGTTGCATTCTCTAAATTTTTCTTCAAAAGGACGAGACTGTGAGTTCATTCTAAAAAGAATACCAAAATCTTTGTATTTATAGCCAAGATTTTTCAATCTCTCAACCATTGTTAAAATAAAATTTGCCTCGTCTTCTTCATCTTTTGCTTCATAATAACCAATTTTGTCCCCATCACTTATATTTGTCCAGAGGTTTTTGGATTTTCTGTTAGAATTAAATTTTATAATTGAGTTTGCTGCTTTTAAAATATTTCCAGTAGAACGATAGTTTTGTTCTAGTCTTACTTCATAAACAGGATAAAAATCTTTTTCAAAGTTTGAAATATTAAGCGAATTAGCACCTCTCCACGAGTAAATTGATTGGTCATCATCACCAACAACAGAAATATTTTTATGATTTATAGCAAGTAGTTTCATCAATTCGTATTGCATCAAAGATGTGTCTTGATATTCATCAACAAGTATATATTTCCATTTTTTTTGATATTTCTCAAGTATTTCTGGATGTGTTTTAAGAATTTCAATTGGAAGTTTAATTAAATCATCAAAATCAACTGCATTATAAAATTTTAGATGTTCTTGGTATTTTAAATAAATCTGTTTTAGTTCTTGATCAACAATTTTATCTTGTAAATTCATTTTGATCAAACTTATCTTAAAACCAAGACTATATATGTCATATTTATCCTCTGGGATTTTTAATTCTTGTAAAATATCTTTCAATAATTTTTGACAGTCTTTGTCATCATAAATAGAAAATTTATCTTTATAACCAATTTTTGTAATCTGTTCTTTTAATATTTTTAACCCAAGAGAATGAAATGTTGTTACAAGAGGTCCATGTTTTTTGGTCTTTAATAAATCCATAACTCTATGTTGCATTTCTTTTGCAGCTTTATTTGTAAAAGTTAAAGCTAAAATTTTATCAGCTGCAATACCTTGTTGTATTATATAATAAATTTTATGCGTGATAACACGAGTCTTACCAGAGCCTGCACCTGCAAGAATAAGAGATGCACCATTAATTTTTGCAATAGATAAATATTGCTCTTTATTTAATAAGTTTTTTAAATCCATAAATTAACTTTTTTTTTCTTCCTTTTTTTCTTCATTTCTATCAAACAATTTTTCAGCAATGCTTCTTAATTTCTCTATAATTATCAATATAAAGAAAATCGAAATACTTGCCAACAACACAATTAAGGTAAAAATACCATAATATTGAATTGCCCATTCTAAAGAATTTTTTACCACTTTAAGAATAAAAAAGTTATTTTGAGAGTTTATTTCTTTCAATGAGTATTTTAATGTGCAAAGTTCATTTTCTTCGTCATATTCGCCAAGTTTTATACCAAAATTTTGAATTTCTTTTTCAATATCATAAATTCTATTTTCAAGACTTATATATTCATCAATTTTTCCAGTCATTTTTTTTAGGGCAACAAGCGAATTTCTTAAGTCTTCCAATGATTTTCTTTTGGCATTTAAATCTTTATATTCATTTGTTTTATCAAATTTATTTATATTTATTGTTTTTACAATCCCTATTTTTTTAGTATCCTCTATCATATTGTCAAAATTATCAGGTGGAACTCCAATTGTGAGTTCTATATATCTATTTCCTTTTAAGCCAGAATTTTGCTCAAATTGGATAATAGAATTGTGTTTTTTTATTAATTCTCTAATTTCTTTTTCAGATTTATCAAAATCAGAGGATTCACCTTGTAAATTGGCTATTTTTTCATATTTTTGAGAAATAATTACTGTTTGTAAATTAGAATTATCTATTTGTTTAGTAACTTTTCTTTTTATACTAGCATAATTTGTTTTAGTAAATGAAATATCGCTATTCATTTGATTTTGTTCAATAAGAGCATTGTTATTGTAATAAGTTTGTGTATAAGTAGAATTAACGATCCCTTCACCTATAACGATCCCATAAATTAGCCTTAATACAAACAAAATCCCAAAGCCAATTAAATAAAAAGATAAATATTTTAAAATTTTTTGTTTCATATTTTTCCTTATGAAATTATCAATAATAATACCAAAAATTCTACCAATTAAACATCTGTGCTAATTCAGAATAATAACTAATCTATATTATACTTAATTAAATCCAATTTGTCAAAATTTTATTTATCTTTCATTTCTTTAGCTTTTTGTATTTTTTCTAACTGCATTTGTAAATAAGTATAGTTTGGGTTTATTTTTAATGCTTTTTTTATTATTTCTATCGCTTTATCATATTCTTTATTCTTAAAATATGCTTCTGCAAGCGTATCAAGATAAACATCGCTAAAAGGTTCTAAATCACACGCTTTTTTTGCATATTCTATAGCTTCTCTTATTTTAACATCATTTTCGCAGTAAAGCCACGCAAGATTGTTTAAAGCCATTGCATTTCTTTCGTTTAGTTGTATTGATTTTATGAATGATTCTTCTGCATTTCTAAAATCTTTCTTTAAAGAATAAATATATCCAATATTAGCATGATAATTTGATACATTTGGAAAATCTTTTATTACATTTTTTACAAAATCAATTGCTGCATCATAATTTTCTATTCTGCTATAAAAACTTACAACTTCTTGTACTATACTTTCGTTATCTTTAAATTTATTATTTGCTTCGAGTAAAACTTTTTCAAGACCAGCATCATCTTGTTTCTTTTTATAAATATCTATTAAATAATAGTATAAATTTATATTATCTGGTTCTTTTATTAAAGCTGAGCTTAGAATGTTTTCTGCTTTGTCAAGTTCATTTTTCTCTAAAAGTAGACTTGCTTTTATTATGTAAAAATATATATTATCAGGAAAAAGTTTTTGTGCTTCCTCTATAATTTGTTCAGCTTTATCAAGTTTTTTTAATTCAATCATTTTTTTTATATAATTTTCGTAAATTTCTTTTTGTTTGAACGATTTTGATAGTTTATCGTAAAATTCTTCATAATCAAAGTTTTCATTATTTTGTAATACTAAATTATAATTAACTTGACTTACCATTCCACTTATAAAATCATTCACAGTTTTTAAGTCTTCATTTTTAATAATTCGTTTTTTTAGTGAAATTTCAAATGTGAAAATAAAATTATTCTCACTAAGTTTATTGCCTGTCGCTTGGAAAATAAAATATTCATTTTCTTGAGAAAAATTTTTAATATCACCTTCAATAATTTTATAATTTTGTGGAAATACATATTCTACGGTTTTTTTGTAAGTAAAAAGAAAATTTCTTATATATTCATATTTTATAGTTGTTGGAATATTAAAAAGTGTATTTATATCTTTAATCGAAAAATTAATTTTTTGTCTTCCATCAAAGAATACGTTTGTTATAGAGGGTTCTTCGCTTTTTAATTCTAATTCCAAATTACCTGACTGTTTATCAGTTCCTGTTATGATAAGTTGTTCTTTTTTTAGATTTGGGTATGATTTCTTTTGATAAGTGTAAAAAGAGTCAATTATTTCATCATTTGTTTTTCCTTGAAAAGAATATCTAATTAATTCAGAATACGCTCCTTCAAATTTTTCTTTAAATTGAATCTCTCCACCACCAGTTATATCAACTGTCTGTTTATAATATTCTTCAATTTTATTTATTTTGCTATCAATTATTGGAGTTGTCTTAAAAAAACCAGTACCATCATTTTTTATAACAAAAACATCGATGCCTTGATCAAGTGAAGGTATATTTGTAATCGGTGTTACAGAACTTGTAGTATCCAAAAATAATTCTTCTTCCACATCTTTTTGTTTTGGAATAAAAGTAATCATGTGATTAAAATATAAAGAAGAAGGAATTTCTTTTACAACTGCTCCATTATCAAGAGTGCTTACTAAAACAGGATATGCTTCAACCCCAATTTTCCTTAATAAATAAATCAATAAAGCTGCCTGATCTTTACAGTCGCCAAATTTATTGTTATAAACTTCTGAAGGTATTCGAGGTTTTAACGCACTTTCTTCAAGTTCGATTGCTATATAATTTATATTTTTTTGGATAAACTGATAAATTTCATCTATTTTTTGGAATGTTGATTTTCCCTCTAAATTTATATTTTTTATAATATCAGTTGCTTCCTCTTTAGATATTGTATCTTCAAAAAGTGTAGAATACCATTTTGCTATATGATCCCAACTTTCAAAACTACTCAAAATTACATAAGGAGAAAGTTCGTAGATTGATATAGATTCATTTTTTAAATTATAAACTGGTGTATTTTTATAAGTAAATCTTTTTTCTGTTTTATCTTCCAAATCGTAAGTATCTTCTATTATATCATTGCCTTTTTTTAAAAATTTTAAATTTACAGTTTTTGGATACCTAACAATTAATTCGTTGTTTATTATTTTGTCAAAAGAGCCAAAAAGATAATGATCAAATACATTTAGTGCTAAAATCTTTCCTGTTGAGTTAAAATTTATAACAAACTCTACAATGCTGTCCTTTTTGATGTCTGGCATAGGAAAAGCAATGTATTTTCTATTTGTGTACATCGACGAAGCAGATGAAGAATCTTTTTTGTCAACTAAAACTATATTCTTTTTATCAACTTCTGTAAAATTATAATTAGAATCATAAGTTCCTGCTTTCACAACAGTTGGCATAAATTCGTACGAGTTGTAAGAATATGATATTTCTCTAAAAAAATTTACCCCTTGATTTGAAAGAATTTTCACAACACAATGAATTGTGTAATTAAATCTTTTGTCATCTATAACATTAATTTCTTTTTTATAAAGTAAATAAGCAAAGTCATCTTTGTCAGTAGTATATTTTGTGTACTCATCATTTAATTTTTTCATATCAATATCTGTTACATTTTGAGTTGTTTCTAAGAGTGTTGTAGCATTTAGGTTGAATGGGTCTATAATAGCAAGATAATTTTGTGCAAATTGGTTATTTTTATCTATTTTTATAACATTTTTAAAAGATTTGACAGAATCAGATAAGTTATTTAAATGAAAATTTACCATTCCCAAAAGATTTAATACTTTTATATTATTTTGGTCTAATTGGGTTGCTTTGGTTAAAGTATTTTTTGCTTCTATATAATCTTTCATATTAATCTCAATTTCAGCTTTAAGAATGTATAAATTAATATTATTTAGGTCTTTTTCGATATTTTGCTGTAATATTATGGTTTGTTCTAATGGAGTACGATTTTTTATTTTATTTTTTAAATTTTCAATATCATTGTTTGTATTTTGTCCAAAAATTGATGCACTAATTACAAATATTAGAATAAAAAGTATTGCATTTTTCATTTTATTTCCTTATTAAAAATATATACTGAAATGTTTCAGGTTTGTCTTAAATTCAAGGATTATTTTTTTCTAACTCCTTTTAAGTAAACAAGTTATAAAAAAACATTTCAGGTATATAATGACAATCTGTACAATTATCATTATAACACAAATTTTTATAACCTAATCTGTGTTATTAAGATAGTTGATTTTTTTATTCAAAGCAATAAATTTTTAAAAATTTTACAAAAATATTTAAAAGTTTTTTAGAAAACCAAATTGTAATTCTTCAAACCTAACAGGTTTCAAAACCCAGTCATGTCTAATAATTAATAATCACTTACAAACCTTGACAATTCTATCGTACTTTTATATAATCAGCCGACTTTATTTGGGGAGAAAACATTTCTTTTATGTTTTTAAAAAAATTAGTGATAAGTGGCTTTAAATCTTTTTGTGATTATTCGGAAGTTGGTTTTGTTAAAGGAATTTCTGCAATTGTTGGACCTAATGGGTGCGGAAAGTCTAATATAGTTGATGCTATAAAATGGGTAATCGGCGAACAAAAAACTAAAATGCTTCGTGCTGATAATATGACAGATGTTATATTTAAGGGGACAGAGACTCGTAAAGGGCTTGGTAGATGCGAAGTTAGATTGACAATTGTAAATGACCAAAATATTCTGCCTATTGAGTTTAATGAAGTCGAAATATCGAGAATAATTTATGCAAGTGGTGAAAACGAATACTATGTAAACAAACAAAGAGTTAGATTAAGAGATATTCACGAATTATTTTTTGATACTGGAGTTGGAAAATCTGCTTATTCTGTTATGGAACAAGGTAAAATTGATTTGATACTTTCTACCAAACCAGAAGATAGACGATATATAATTGAAGAAGCGGCTGGTATTACAAAATACAAAGTTAAAAGAGAAGATGCCTTATCAAAATTACATCAGGCTGACGAAAATATTGTTAGAATTAAAGATATAATCAATGAAGTAAAAAAACAATATGATAGTATGAAAGTTCAAGCAGAAAAAGCAGAAAAATACAAAGACCTTTACGATAAAGAGATTAATCTTGAGATTGAGTTAAATTTAAATAGAATATCAAGGTTAAAACAAGGAAAAGACGAATTAAAAGAAGAATTTGAGACAGCAGAAAAAGAACTTGGCGAAGTAAAAGATCATATTGAAAACCTTTCTGATGATGTTGAAGAAAAAATGGTATTTTTGAATGAACTTGAAAATAAAAAAATTGATGCTCAAAGACAACTTTTTCAAATTGATAGTGACTCAAAAGTTTTGTTTTCGAGGGAAAGTTTATTAAAAGACCAATTAATTACACTTACTTCTAATTCTAAAGCTGATAATGATAAAATAAAATTCGTTTTGGTAAAAATTGAAGAAATTGAAGATGAATTAATAAGTATACAAGAAACTAAGGAAGAATTTGACGAAAAAATTATTGGTTTAATCAAAGATACAGAATTTTATAGTAATTCTATAAATAACATTGATCTTGAGATAAAGAGTGCAGATGAATGGAGCATTGATCTTAAGAAAAAAATTGAGCAGTCAAACAGGGATTTGGAACAAAAAAGAGTTAAGCATAAGCAAGTAACTGATAAACTTGTAGAAAAAATTGAACAATCTTTAAATACGATAGAGGTTCATTCATCAGAGATTTTGACTTTAAAATCAAACCTCAAAACTAGTATTTCTACTGTTATTGAAGAGTTGCCAAAAAGAAGAGCATTTATTGACGATATTCTAAAAGTTGGATATGTGTCTGGCGAGTCAAAAGAATTGTTAAAAATGCTTGAAGACTTATCTAATAAACTTAAAGTTATAGAAAATAAACTTGTTGTAGCAGATGAAAATACAAAAAAATATATAGATATAACAGAAATATTCTTGGATGATATTTTTAGTCCAGAAGGTATCTTACAGCAAAAAAGACATATTGAACATGACATTAGTGAGACTATTGAAAATATAAAAAATTATAACAATGAAATAGAAAATATTCAACTCGAAGTGCTCACTAAAAAAAATAAAAGAGAAGAGTATAAAGAAGTATTAAATGAGTTAAAAATTAACCTTTCTACACTAAAAGAAAAGAAAAATTCAATTGATAAAGAAGTTAATAGAATTATTTCTTTAAAAAACAACTACGAGACAAATAAAGAAGAATTACAACAAAAAATTAAATTTGCTGAAAATAAAATTGAAGAAATTAGAGATCAACTTGAAGATATTGAAGATAAAATTATAGAAAGAAAGACAGCAAAAAGTAGTTTTGAAAAGAAATTAAAAGAATTCGATATTGAAATTCAAAAAGAAAATGTTAGACTTTCTGAGCAAAATAAATATATTCGTGAAATTAATAATAGATTGATAGCAAAACAAACTCAGGTTGAAAAACTAAAAATTAGGATTACAGAAACAGATACTACGATAAACAATATTTACGATGGTTTTTATGAGAATTTTTCGATAAATCTTACTGAATATGAGTCAAAAGGCGGATTTATAACAAATAGAAACTATGATGAAATCAGAAAAGAATTGTCTGAAGTGAGGACTCAAAAACATGGTCTTGGCAATGTAAATTTAATGGCTATTGAAGAATGTAAAAGTCTTTCTGAAAGATATAAACTTTTGACTGAACAATTAACAGATCTCGAAAAAGCCAAAAAAGATATTATTGAAATGATCGGCGAGATAAATAAAGTATCAGAAGAATTATTCTTAAAAACATTCAATCAAATAAAAACAAACTTCCATAAACTTTTTAGAAAATTGTTTGATGGTGGAAACTCTGATATTGTTTTGACAAATCCAGAAAATCTTTTGGAAACTGGTATTGAAATAATAGCACATCCACCTGGTCAAAAAACAAAGAGTATAACTTTACTTTCTGGTGGACAAAGAACAATGGTTGCAATATCTTTAATGTTTGCGACTTTTTTGGTTAAGCCGTCACCTTTTTGTCTTTTGGACGAAATTGATGCAGCTCTTGACGAAGAAAATGTTACAAGATTTATAAGTTTGTTAAATGATTTTAAAAGCACAAGCCAATTTATTATGATTACACATAACAGAAAAACAATGACAGCATCAGATGTTATGTATGGTGTAACTCAAGAGGAAAAAGGAGTGTCAAAAATTGTTTCAGCCAAACTCATTGAAAGAACTCTTTAAAAAAATAGAAGATACTGTAAATGAACATTTCGTAGAAATTCTAAAATACATTGGTATAGTCGGAGCATTGCTCATTTTACTTATTGTAATGATTATTTTTGTTAGTAGAATATTCTCAAAGCCACAAAAAACTTATAAAGAAACAAAAATTGAAAGTAAGTATCAAGAAAATGCTAATAAAAAAATTTTACTTACATCAGATGAATATGTTTTCCCGATTATAGAAAATTTTGATATTAGCGTTGATTATATTGATTTTATGGGTGGAAAAAAATTTGAAGTGCCAAAGTTTAAAAGAATTATAAAAGATTACGATAATCTATTAAAGGCAAATTTAGAGGAAACTACAAAATTTCAATTTGAGAAGCGGAGGCGTTAAATGAAGTGGGGGGGAATAGTTTTTTTAACATTAATTCTTTTTTCTTGTCTTTCTAATAAAAGTGTTTATTTAGACGAAGAAAATCTTAAACCAAAAATTGATCTTGATTCTGAGTCTATAAATGATTTTAAACAAAATATTCTAATTTCTTCTGATAATGATAATTGTTATCTAATAAAACCACAAATTGAAAAAAATAATTTTATTAAATTAGAAAGTTCTATTAAACTCAGTGATGATGAGGATATTCTTTTAGAAAAGCCAAAATTAGAAACAAAATCTTATAATTTTAATCTAATTAGTGATATTAAAATTGGAGATGGCGATATTTTGTATATTCCTTCAAAAAATACAAAAACAAATAATCATATCACACAAAAAAAATCAAATCAAGATAATATATTCAAAAAAAATAAAAAACAAAATAATATAAATGAAAAAATCGTTAATAATAAAGAAATTACCCAAAATACTAAAACTGATGTTCTAAACGAGAAGAATTATCAAATAAAAAATATGAAAATACCAAATGATAGTTTACAAATAAAAAAACTCAATGATATAAATGAAGAGATTGAAAATAAAAACTTTGATTTAACAAATGTTACAAATACAAAAGTTGAAGAAAGTAATTTTAAAGAAATAGAAGGCAAAGAAAATGATGAAATCAGTATTTTAATCGAAAAATCTGGTTGGATTATAAAAAGTTTAATGCCAGACATTATAAAACTAAAAAATCGTGAAATTGTGAAAGATAATACACTTTTTACTTTTAAAACAACTTCTTCTGGCGTTGTGGATTTAGTTTTAATTAGATACGACGAAAATAAAAATACAATACAAAGACAGCCTTATAGAGTTAAAATTAAGCCTCGTGATTTATTAAGTGATAAAAAACAAAAAAAACAGACAAAAGATGATAAAAATACTAAAAAAGAACAAAAAAAACAGGAAAAAGATGATTTTAGGAAAATTTTGGGAAATGAACTTTTTGTCCAAAAAAAATACAATGAAGCAAAAGGAAGATTTCAGGCTTTGCTTGATGAAGGAAAAGTTGACGGTGAAATTTTTTATAAAATGGGTATAATCGAAAAAGAACTTGGCAATCAAGATATTGGCTATGATTTTTTTACAAAAAGTATAAAAGAAAAAGATAATCCTTTTTTTGTACCAGCTTTGAAAGAAATAATTAAAACTCAAAAAGACCAAAAAAAATATCAAGAGGCTGTTGATACATTTTACAACTACGCTATGGATGAAAATATTTCAGAAGAAGAAAAAGAAGACTTATATCTTTTACTTTCTGAAGTTTATTATAATATGAAAGATTTTGTTAGTGCTGCAAATGAATATAGAAGATTTGTAGAAAATTATCCAAACTCAATTAATATCGATAAAACTTTATTCTATCTTGCTAATTCTATCGAAAATTACCAATTAAACCCAGATTTTAAAGAATCATATAGACTTTACAACATAATTGTAGAAAAATACCCCGAATCAAAATATTATCAACTTAGTAAAAATAGAATGCTTTATTTGGAAAGACATTACTTGAAGGTGAATTAGGGATGAATTTATGTCAAGAATAATATTATTAAATAATGAGCAAATTAATATATTAAAAGAAGAATATAATAATTTTTCAGAAAAATATTCAAAAGAAAAAGAAAAATTTAATTTGTCCTATTTTTTTAATGAATTTAAGACTAAATACCCTCAATTTAAAGAATTTACTGAAAGACAACTAACAAATAAAATAATTGATCAAAGAAAAATTTTTGGTGAAAAAGAATGGCCTCGATTGTATAAAAGTGAATTAGATGTGGCAATATGGTCTGGTATTAATTTCTCTCAGGAATGGGACAAAGTAAACACATCTACTTTGGATGAAATACTTCCCTCATGGTTAAAAAAAAGAGAGCAGTTAAAAAATAACCCAAAAGAATATTATTATTTTTTGGAAAAAATAAAAAGACAACACGCAATAGAAACTGGGGTAATAGAAAAATTATATGACTTAAAAGAAGGAGTTACAGAAACCTTTATTAGAGAAGGATTTGTTAGTTCTTATTTGCAACACGGAGATACAAATATATCAGAAGATAAATTAATGGAATATCTTAAAGACCATCTCTCTGCTATTGATTATATTTTTGATTTGGTAAAAAATAATAGAAATTTAACTAAAAGTGTTATTAAAGAATTACATCAATTAGTTACTTCTCATCAAGACTCAATAGTCGCTAAAGATCAATTTGGAAATTTAGGTGAAGTTCCATTATTAAAAGGTCAATTTAAAAAATATGAAAATAATCCATTAAAAGAAGATGGTAAAAAATTTATTTATTGTCCGCCAATTCAAGTCGAAAGTGAGATGGACAGGCTAATTGAAATATATAATAAAAAAATTAATTCAAAACCTATTGTTTTAGCTTCTTGGTTTCATCATGCTTTTACTCAAATACATCCTTTTCAAGATGGCAATGGTAGAATTGCTCGTTTATTAACAAGTTTGATATTGATAAAAAATAATTTATTTCCTTTTACAGTTGTACGACAAGAAAGAAAAAATTATCTTGAAGTTTTAGAAGAAGCGGATAATGGAAATCCACAACCATTAGTTAATTTTTTTTGTGAAGTACAAAAAAATTATATCGAAAATATATTAAATTTAAAATTAAATGTTGATTCTACTTATGAAGAAGTCAAAGGAATATTTGCGGAAAAAATTAGAAAATTAAAATCTATTGAACAAGAAACTCGTTATAAAAACATTAATGAAAATAGGATTAAAATTTTTGATTTTTGTAAACAAATTATGACCAATTATGAAAATGATTTAAAAACAGAATTATCAGATAAGATAAATGTTTATACAGATTTTGCTTATCCAACTGATATTAAAAAATATTATAATTACACTCATCAAATACTTGAATATGCAATAAAACACAATTATTTTTTTAATAGAGGCTTGCCAAGAGGTTGGTTTAAACTGTCTATCGTCTTAGAAGAAGAAAGGCGTTATCAATTAATAATAACAGTTCATCATTTTGGTTATGATGATTCTACTTTAGCAATAGGGGCTATATTGGAATTTATTGAGCCAATAACAACAAAATCTAAAAGAAAAGGGTCTCAACGAAAAACACCTCAAACAATTGTAACAAGTTTACCTTTAGAAATTAAACCTTATGTAATTTCTATTGAAAAGAATATTGATGACTCAAGACATAATATTGAATCATTTTTAAAAGATGTAATTACTGTTGCATTAGGTCAAATATCAAATGAGTTTTAGTTAATAAAATTAGTTAATTTTACAAAAGATTTTATGGTGGTATAAATTATGGCTTTATTAGACTTTTCAAATAATAAAATATATATAATGGGGATTTTGAATGTAACGCCAGATTCTTTTTCTGATGGTGGGAAATTTAATAGCATCGATAAAGCGTTGTTTCAAGTAGAAAAAATGATAAAAGATGGTGCTGATATAATCGATGTTGGCGGGGAGTCAACAAAACCATTCGCAGAACCTATAACTTTACAAGAAGAACTTGATAGAGTGGTGCCTATAATAGAAAAGATAAATAAAGAATTTAACACAATAATTTCAATCGATACTTATAAAAGTTTGGTTGCAGACGAATCTTTAAAAAATGGTGCAAAAATTATAAATGATATAAGCGGTTTTACTTTTGATAGCCAGATGGAAATCATTGCAAAAAAACATAATGCAACTTGTATAATCATGCACATAAAAGGTACACCAAAAAATATGCAAATAGACCCTCATTATGATAATCTTATCTTAGAAATATTTAATTTTTTAAATAATAAGGTTATTAGTCTTAGAAATAATGGAATAAATGATATAATCATCGATGTTGGTTTTGGTTTTGGTAAAAATCTAAATGATAACTATAAACTTCTTAAAAATCTTTCATATTTTACAAAAATTGGGTGTCCGATACTTGCAGGTATTTCTCGTAAATCTATGATTGGTAAGCTAATTAATATTCCACCAGCTGAAAGAGTTGCGGGAACTGTTTCTTTAAATACAATTGCTATCCTAAATGGTGCGAGGCTAATTAGAGTACATGATGTTAAAGAAAATCATCAAGCAGTTAAGACTATTGAAAAATATTTGGAGATAGATATTGTATTATAGACTTAAAATTTTAGTACTATTTACATTTTAAATTTTAAAATAACTAAAGTGTAGATAATAGAGTTATGTTTTTTTTGAATTTTTTAAATCTTTTGGAGATGTCATTTTGAAAGAAAATCTTACAAAATAATCTCTAAATGGACTCGTAAAAAATAAAAAATTGCTTAACTTAATGGCATTGCCTTGTGACGGAGCAAATATCCGTTTTTTAATCCAAAAATAGTCGCAATTACCTAAAATACAACATAAAATAACGAATATAATAATTATATTATCTATTTTAATAAACAACTCAATAATATTGTAAATAATCATTAAAAATTAACACAAATGACTGTATTCAGAAAATTCTACAAAAAAACACTCCGTCCCTCAGGGACAGACCAAAAATTTATTTCTTACCAACTTCATATATTTTTCATATTTTAAATTTGAATTATTAAACCTAATATTATTTAGCTATTTAAAAATTTATCTATAAAAAGTTTTTAGTGTTATTTCTATTGACTTTTTGAAAGATTTGAATAAAATAATACTATTCGGTAGGAGGAGGAGACAATGGCAAGTCAATTAAGTAATCTTTTTAAAGACGCACACGATGAGGGGCTTATTTCTTCTGATACGCTAAATGCTTTGAATGTAATTGATATTGGGGCAGAAATTCAAGCGGCTTTAGGGGTAGGTGTTGATGATTTTGGTTCAAGTGAAG
Organism: Spirochaetes bacterium GWB1_27_13; assembly: GCA_001829125.1. GTDB lineage: Bacteria > Spirochaetota > GWE2-31-10 > GWE2-31-10 > MWDO01 > GWC1-27-15. Next base: position 43,069 of record MIAN01000063.1, read on the forward strand.
TAGTTTTTGTAACTATGTTAATCGATGATTCCAGTTCGATTGATTATGTTGCAGGAAATGCTAATGCTGTAAGAGAAGGACATAATGCAGTCATTGATGCGTTACAATCTTCAAAACAAAAAGGAAATGTATTAATTCATACAAAATATCTAAATGGAAAAATTTTATATCCTTATTGCTATCTTGATCAGACTGTAAAAATGAATGGTAGTAATTATAGTCCAAATGGAGGGACACCTCTTTACGATAAAACAGTTGAAATTTTATCTGAAGTATTAGCAAAATCAATGGAATATTCAAATAATGGTATTGCAGTAAGAACAGTAACTTTAATTGTTACTGATGGTGCTGATTATGGCTCAAAAAAACAAACCACACATACTGTAAAATCAACAGTAGTTGATATGTTAAAACAAGAAAATCATATAATCGCAGCTATGGGAATTTATGATGGCAGTACAGATTTTAAGGACGTATTTAAAGACATGGGGATTCCAGATAAATGGGTATTAACACCAAAAAATACGGCATCAGACATAAGAAAAGCATTTCAAGTATTTTCTCAATCTGCTGTTAAAGCAAGCCAAAATGCTCAAATTTTTAATCAAACATCCTTAGGTGGATTTGGTTCTACTTAGTTTTTATAAAAAAAACAAGTGATATTCGCAAATATCGCTTGTTTTTTTTGTTATTTGTTAATTTATGACATCAGTTGCTATATTAGCCTCGCTATTGCTACCTATATAAAAAACTCTAATGCCATAAGATGGAATATTATTTACTGCAAAATTTGATGCCTTGCCAACCAATGTATTATCACCATTTAATGTACCAATTACTTGAGATATAGTCGCTTCTGTGATACCAGTACCACTAAAATCTAAGTTTACATTAGCCAAAGAACTACCAAAATTTAACACAACAAATGTCTGTTCTGTGTCAGTTTTTCTTAAGAATGCTAAAACACTGGTATTATCTGTATTAATTCTTGTATAAGTTCCAGTTTTCAAAGATTTATATTTTAATTTTGCTTTGATTAAATATTTATTCCAACTAAGTATTGAGTTTACATCTTGTCCTTGTGTTGTTACAGAATTCCAAGTAAAAGATTGTCTTAAATTTATATCATCACCAGATAAACCCGTCATTCCAATTTCGTTACCATAATATATAAAAGGAGTGCCTGGGGCGAGAATACAAATAGCAGATGCTAATTTAACTTTGCCTGCATTATTACTATATTGAGTCATTGGACGAGAAGTTACATTATCATGATTTGATAAAAATACTGCTTGTTGGTAACCTGCTGGATATGTATTTTTTTCTACCTCAAAAACATTATTTAAATTATTTATACTCGTCGTAGATGGACTTGTGACAGCATTACTTATTTGATAAGCAAGAGGAAAATTGAAACACATGTTTAATTCATTTGTTCCATCCCCATAATAATTTTTGATAGTGCTGGCATCAGTCCATATTTCACCAACCATCATTTTTGAATAACCAGCCAGTTTGTATTTTTCGGTAACTGTTCTTAACTGTTTGCAATATTCGTGAGTCATTGGTCTATCAGCAGCAAGACCAGGACCATCTTCAAACAAATATCGAACAGCATCAAGTCTTGCCCCATCAAAGCCTTTGTTAAACCAATATATTAAAATATTAGCAGTCTCTGTTCTTACATCAATGTTATTGAAATTCAAGTCTGGCATTGAACTATCAAAAGCGGCATAATAATAGCTTCCATTATAAGAGTGCCAAACATTACTCCAACTACCACCACCCCATGCAAATTGCCAACTATTTGAAGGAGATTTATCCCAAATAAACCAATCTCTTTTATTGTTTGCATTATTTCTCGAATCAATAAACCATTGATTATTATTTGATGTATGATTTGGTACAAAGTCAAAAATTACTCTAATCCCTCTTTTGTGAGCTTCTTTTAATAAATTAATCAAATCTGCTTCTGTTCCAAAACTACTGTTTATTTTATAATAATCAGTAGTATCATAACCATGCATATTTGAACCTTTATAACTACACTCAAATACAGGAGAAAGCCATATTGCATTGATAGCAAGGTCTGTATTTGTATTTGGATCATTATCATTTAGGTAATCAAGTTTTTGGGTAATACCATTCAAATCCCCTATTCCATCATTATTAGAATCATTAAATGCCTTAATCCAAATATGATAAAAAACAGCATCTTTATACCAATTATCTACCCCTGTTAAAGAATTAGTAGTATCACAATTAATTAACTTTAAGTTAGAATCATTAAACCACGCGTTAATTGTAGTAGTCGTTGTCGTTGGAGTTTGACAAGAACTAACAAAAAAAAGGATAAGAAAACTAAAAAATAAAAAAAATTTTTTCATAAAAACTCCTATGATTTAGAATATAGATAAACTCTCAACATAAAACAGTGATTAATGTCACACTGTTTAAACATTAATCTATTTTAATAAAAAAATCCTACTAATATTATTTAAAAATATTTATTAAAGAAAATATTAATTTAAAAGATTTTATCACAAAAACACAAAAAAGAATAAATAAATTTTAAAAATAAGATTTATTTAGTGATATTTATGTCATTTGTGGTTAAAATGTTAATAAAATCATAAAAGTTATTATTTGATAAAATTATAGAAATTATAGTCAAATAAATTGTATTTAAAATAGAAAGAAAATGCACAATATTTTAATATTAATTTGTTTTATATGTTATAAATACAATAAATCTTCAATTTGTTAGATAAAAAAAATGATTTATTTATAATTAATTTTTTTATTTTTTTTAAAGATTTTACATTTTTTTTGTTGACAAATATTATTTTTGTTATAAAATGTAAACTGCAATAATTTATTGCATATTTATATTAAATATTAGGAGTTTTTTTTATGATCAAAAAAATTAGCGCTTTATTCGCTATATTGGCATT
>MIAN01000063.1:46037-59256 GCA_001829125.1 Spirochaetes bacterium GWB1_27_13
TTATTCGCTATATTGGCATTAATGTCAATAATGATGGTAGCATTTGTTGCTTGTCCAACAGAAACAACAACAACTACTACTACTACTGTTGCTGCAACAACAACAACAACAACAACTACTACTACTACTACTACAATTGCACCACTTAAAAATGCTATTATTTACTTAAGAGGAACTGTTACAAGTTGGTCTGCTACAGATGCTACTAACAAACTTACAGAAACAACAGAGGGATTTTATAGCGTGGTAGTAAAAGCTCTTGCAGTTGGAGACTATGAATTTAAGATTGCTGATGCTTCATGGACAAATGATACAAGTTTTGGTCTTACAGATAATACAAATGCTATTAGCTTAGATGCAACTGTTGATGTTGTAAGCAATACTACAGCAAGTGGCAATGCTCAAAATATAAAATTAACAATAGCTACTGCTGGCGATTATCTTTTTATTTTTGATTCTACAAAAAATATTGTAAAAGTTTCAAAATTTGCTAAATCTGGTTTAGATATTTATGTAAGAGGAACTGTTACAAGTTGGTCTGCTACAGATGCTACTAACAAATTAGTTGAATCTCCTTCTGGTGTTTATACACTAAAAGTTAATGCTCTTGCAGTTGGAGACTATGAATTTAAGGTTGCTGATGCTTCATGGACAAATGATACAAGTTTTGGTCTTACAGATAATACAAATGCTATTAGTTTAGATACAACTGTTGATGTTGTAAGCAATACTGCAGCAAGTGGTAATGCTCAAAATATAAAATTAACAATAGCTACTGCTGGTAATTATATATTTAAATTTTTTGCAGCTGTAAACAAAGTAAAAGTATCAAAAGAATAATATATTGTTATTATTTATTTTTTCAGCCCCTTTTTATAAGGGGCTATTTTTTTTAACTATTCTTATAATATCGAATGCTTTATATGATTTGTTATCCACTCTCTACTATATTACTTCGATAATACTCTCACTATGATGATAATTTGAAATTTAGGCTATTATTAAGCAATGAATTACCAACAGCAGCAAGCTGACTGGGAGGGGTATCACAAAATCTCTTCTCTTGAGACCTTAACATTTTTTATCTATCTATTTTTAAATAATTTGTCTGTCTATTATTTATGACAATTCAATCAAACCATCATTCATCATCAATTATAACAGCGTAAAGTTTGAAACTGAAATCTTTATCTAAAATATATTTTGCTTTTTCTTTAATGATTGTTTCGTCTGGATAACTTAGGTTTGCACCAAGATAAATGATTTTTTCGGAAAGATTATTGTCACACAAAATTTTTGCGATGTATTTGTAAGAATGTTTTTCATCTGTAAGTAAAAATATTTTTTTGTATTGAGTAAGTTTTTCGAGTAAATCAAAATCTTTACCGTGTAAGCTTCCTAAAAAAGCATCTTCATAAGTTTTTCCTATCTTTGCAAAAAAATATTGAAAAACACTAATTCCAGGCACAATATTAAAATTATCAGTATCAAAGTGTTTTTTCAAAAAGCCCAAAATACTACAAAAACCAATGTCTCCAGATGCTACAATAGTAATTTGTCTATTATCTATATTTTTTTTAATAAATTCTAGTATTTCAGAAAGATTATTAGTTATTTCAATTGTTTTTTTCGATTTAGTATCGACACTCTCTAAATTTCTCTTTCCGCCGATTAAAATATCACTTTTTTTGATAATTTTTGTTACTTCTGGTAAAATATAATCTGGGTTACCAGGTCCCAAGCCAACAATATTAATTTTATTCATAATAAAATTTTATAATATACTTAAAAGGTTACAAACAGTCAATATTTATTTAATTTTTTAATCATAGTTTCTGATTACTGTTTTAAATATATAGAAGCTATCTCAAAAATTTTAAGATAGCTTTTTTTAGAATTTAGATTGGAATTTATTTAGTATAAGTAAAAAGATTACTATATTCCTTTTTTCAATGCGAGTTCTATTGCTTTTTTAATAACTTTACTACTGTTAGTCGCTCCCGTTACACCGTCAACTATTAACGATTGTTTGTCTACGACTCTTTTTGTTGTGTCGTCACCAGCATATTTTGGATTAGGTCCATGTTTATGTTCTTTTAGTTTTATATCAGTGATTTTATGATCTAAAACTGTAACATCAACAACCGCACTAATCAATTTTACGTCATATTTACCTTCATAAGTACCATCTTTTACTAAAGATAAATCAACATTCTCAATTGTTGTAGCAAGCAATTCTTTTTGAAATTTAGAAAAAGTTGCAGAAAAATAACCAAATACAATTAGAAGGAACAAAACTATTATTCCAACAGTAATAAGAATCTTTTTCATTTATATTCTCCTAGTATAATATACTTTTATTATATCAATTTGATTTTAGAAATTCAAGAATATATTTTAAAATTTAGTTTTTTAAAAACTATAAAAATTATTATTCTTTATAATGTCAATGTTATAGTTTGCTAAATTATTAACATTGCATCGCCATAACTAAAAAATCTATATTTTTTTTGGATGGCATATTTATAAATTTCAAATAATTTATCAACTCCGACCATAGAAGAGACCAAAACGAGTAAAGATGATTTTGGAGTATGAAAGTTTGTAAAAAGTCCAGATGCAATTTTAAAATCATAAGGTGGATAAATGTAAAGGTTGGTTTTACCAAATCCTTCTAAAATAGAACCTTCTTTATAAGCACTTTCTAATGTTCTTAAAGAAGTAGTTCCAACGGGTATAATATTTTTTTTATTTCTAATAGCTTCATTTATTTTTTGAGCGTTTGAGTTATCAATAAAATATTCTTCTGTATGAATTTTATGCTCTTCAATATTGTTTGTATAAATAGGTTGAAAAGTACCAAGACCTACATTTAAACATACAAAACTGTACGAAATTTGCTTATTATCGAGTGAAGAAAAAATATTTTGGTCAAAATGAAGTCCTGCGGTAGGAGCAGCAGCTGAGCCATAATATTGACTATAAATGGTTTGGTATCGCTCCTTATCATAATTATCTGCGTTCCCCCCTTTTATATAAGGAGGAAGTGGGACAGAGCCGTATTTTTCTAAATAATTAAGCGTAAAAATGGAAGTTTTTGATTTTATAATTTTTACAAATTGGTCAATATCTTTTTCTACAAAGCAAATAGAGCCATCTGGTAAGATAATTTCTGTGCTTAGTTTGTATTTTTTTGATTTGTCTGTTATTACTTCTATTGTAAAGTCATCAATTATTTTTAAAATTAAAATCTCGCCATCTCTAGAGTTTTCTTTTTTTATTATTTTTAGTCTTGCAGGTATTACTTTTGAGTTATTAAATACCAAAAAATAATCATTATTTAAAAAACTCGATATATCTTTTGTAAAAGAATCTATAATTAAATCTTTCTTTCTATAATAAACTAATAATCTCGAATCTGATCTATTTTCTAAAGGAGATTGAGCAATTAATTCTTCTGGCACTTCAAAATCAAATAAATCAGTCTTCATTATACTTTTCCTACCAAATAAAGACAATATCCGTAACTAATAGGACTTTGTTTTGTTAGCTCACAAGGAAAATCATTACATTCAAAGCATAATTTTATTTCTTTTTGATAGGCACAAGTTGCTACTTTACAAAATTTATTTTCTTTTGGAGTGCAACCTTTATCACCATTTGGACAATTACCTTTTGTCATTTTTGGACATTTTTCACAAGCAATTCCACAAACACCAATTTTCATTTTAAAATTTCCTTTTAGTATAGTTGACGAATTTTTATATTATAGAAAAAAGCGACATTCGCGAATGTCGCTTTTAATATTTAGTGTTAAAATATTATTTTTTAATCCTGTTTAAGTGGTAAAAAATATGCTTTCATTGGAGGAAAACCGTTAAATTCGACAGAACAATAGCTTGAAGTATAAGCACCAGTAGAAAGCCAATACAATCTGTCACCAACGACTAAATTTAACGGTAATTGATATTTCAATTTTTCGTACATTATGTCTTGGCTATCACAAGTTGGTCCTGCTAAAATTACATCTCCAAGTTTACCGTTAAAGTCTTGCTCTGTAAAAACGGGGTATTTTATAGATTCATCAAGGGTTTCGATTAGTCCATTAAATTTGCCAACATCAACATAAACCCACCTATGTAATGCAGTGTTATTTTTTCTCGAAATTAAAATAACTTCACTTACTAATACCCCAGAATCCCCAACTAAAGACCTACCCGGTTCTAAAATAATTTCTGGGAAATCATAAGGAAAATCCTCTTTCAAATATCTTGTTATTTCTTGTGCGTAATCAGATAAATCATTTGCTTTTTGCATATAGTGTGCTGGAAATCCACCACCCATATTTATCATTTTTAATCTTATATTTTCTTCTTCTTCAAGGGCTGTAAATAAATAACGAGTTTTTGCAATAGCTTCGTCCCATTGACCAATATCTCTTTGTTGAGAACCAACGTGAAAAGAAATTCCATAAGGGTCTAATCCAAGTTCTTTGGCTTCAACTATTAAATTATAAGCCATATCAGGGTGGCAACCAAATTTTTTTGATAGGGGCCAGTCAGCTGTTTCTGAACCTTCAACAAGAATTCTAACAAAAACTTTTGATGCTGGTGCATATTTTGCAATGTTTTGTAAATCTGCTTTACTATCTGTTGCAAAAAGTCTAACACCTCTTTCATAAAAATATTTTATATCTTTAGTTCTTTTTATTGTATTACCGTAGCTTAATCTTTCTGGCTTAACTCCAAGAGATAAAACCTTGTCTAATTCATAAATTGATGCAATATCGAAATTAGAATCTAAATCTCTTAATAACTCAATCACTTCTTTTGCTGGATTAGATTTTACAGCATAAAAAACAGTCGCATACGGAAACTGTTTTTTTAGGTCAATGTAATTCCTTTTAATAATTTCTAAATCAATTATAAGACATGGCGTTTCTAAATTCTTTGAAAAATCTAGAAATCTTTCCCACTGGGCATCATCATAAAAATCTCTTCTTGTAGCCACGAATTTCTCCTTAATAGAATTATTCTTTGTTTATTTTTTATTGAATTAATACATTTAATAACATATAAATTTGCTTAGACTATAATTTTTGCTTTATAAATTGTCAAGAAATAATATCTAAAATTTTTGATAATTTACCATTTTAAACAGTGTTTTAGTAAAAGTTTTTAAAAAAATATTAAAAATATCTACAATTTTTTTGTAATATTAACAATTAAAATATATAATTCTATATATGGCATCATGATTTTTATTTTAAATATTTATTACAGAATATTGTTTTAATGATATGAGAGGAGTCAAAAAAATGGCAAAGGTTATAATAATTGATGATATTTTTAATACACGAGCAGTTTTAAAAAATATTATGGAAGAATCAGGTCATGAAGTTATAGGTGATTTTGAGGATGGGCTTGTTGGTTTAGAATTTTGTAAATCCAATATGCCTGATATTGTATTACTTGATTATAACTTACAGGCTTTTTTAAATGCCAAACCTTATACAGGATTGAATTTTTTATCTGATTTGAAGAATTACAATAAAAATGCGAAAGTTATTTTTATTTCTGGGAATGCCTCACAAGAAATAATTTTGAGTGCTATAAAAAAAGGTGCTGTTGATTTTATTGCAAAACCATTCAATCTTAAAGATGTTGTTGAAAGGGTAAATAAAGCCTTAAAAAAGCAAGGAGGATAGAATTGTCTACTATATTAACTAATATAAAAGTGGATATTCCCTATGAGCAAATTTATAGAAGGCTTGGGTATCTAAAATCAACAACAAGTATAAATGATACTCAAAAAGAAAAAATAGACATAGCGATAAAAAAATCTTTTTTATTATGTAATTTGACTGCTTGTTTTCAAAAATATTCAATAAAAGAGAAAAATGATAACTTTGTGATATTTTATAATGAAATTAGATGGAAAAGTAATGATTTACTAAGATTTTTGGCAGATATAAACGAAATATATTTGATTGGCATAACAGCAGGTAAAGAAATTGTGGATTATAGAGACAAATTAATTAAAGAAGATGCTTTTATCTCAATAATAGCAGATGCTGTTGGCTCTGAGACAGTAGAAAAAGGAGCTAATTATTTGCATAATTTAATAGGTAAAATGATTATAAAAGAGGGAAAACATACTGTAAAAAGAAGATATAGCCCGGGTTATGGTGATTTTTTGCTTGAAAATCAGTCTGATTTTTATAAATTGCTCGAATTACAAAAAATTGGAGTGGAATTAACGTCAAATTTTATCCTTATGCCAGAAAAATCAATTACTGCAATAATAGGGATTATTTAAAAGCGACATTCGCAAATGTCGCTTTATAAACAAAGATTTTTTTATTTCATTAATAAAGAATAAGCGTCTCTTGCCATTTGTTCTTCTTCATCTGTTGGTATAACAAGCATTGTAACAGGTGAATAATCTGTTGAAATCATACCAGTATGGTTACCTACAAGTTTATTTCTTTCTTTATCAAGGTGAATTCCAACATTTTCAAGACATTTAGAAATTCTTTCTCTCATTAAATAAGAATTCTGACCAATTCCACCTGTAAATACAATAATATCGAGTTTAACCATAACAGCACAGAATGCTCCAATATATTTCTTTACTCTATAAGCAAAAGTATCAATTGCAATCTGGGCTTTTTTATTTCCTTCTAGTGCTGCTTTTTCCAAATCTCTTAAATCGTTAGAAACCTCAGATAATCCAAGTAAACCACTTTTTTTATTTAACATTTCAATTATTTCTTTATCTGTTAAACCTTTTTCTATCAAATAGTGGATAATCGCAGGATCAATATCTCCAGACCTTGTCCCCATTACCAATCCTTCAAGCGGTGTAAGTCCCATTGAAGTATCAATTGATTTACCATTATGAATCGCAGTAATAGAACAACCATTACCAAGGTGAACAGTAATTAAATTTGTATTTTCTTTTGCTCTTTTACAAAGTTCTAATGCTTTATTAGCAACATACCTGTGGCTTGTTCCATGAAAGCCATATCTTCTAATTTTGTATTTTTCATATAATTCATAAGGAAGAGCATACATATAAGCATAATCTGGTATTGTTTGGTGGAATGCTGTATCAAATGTAGCACTGTGTTTTACTTCTTTTCCATCTGCTTTCTTACTAGAAAAAACTTCCATAGCAGCTTTAATTCCTTGTAAATTTGCAGGATTGTGAAGAGGTGCCAAATCTGATAGCATTTCGATGTCTTTTATTACATCATCTGTAATAATAGCAGACTCATTATATTTTTCACCACCATGTACAACTCTATGTCCAACAGCATCAATTTCGTTGATATTGTGTAATACCCCATACTCATTGTCAAGTATTGCATCAACAACGGCTTTAAATGCTTCAGTATGATCGGTAATAGGTTTTTTGATTTCTAATTTTTTTCCTTCTTTTGTTTCTTGTTTTAAAAATGAATCAGCGGCTCCAATTTTTTCTACAATTCCTTTTATTAAATTTAGACCTTCTGGCATCAAAAAAAGTTGATACTTTAATGAAGATGAACCACAATTGATAACCAAAATTTTCATATGTTTCATATATATTTTTCCCTTTCTTTTAAGAAAAATTAATAATTTTAGGCTATATTATATCAAACTAACTCAAAAAGTCTATTAAATTCTAAATTGATTTGAATCTTTAAATAAAATTAATTATAAATTACTTGACATGCTTATTTTTTTTCATTATATTAAAAATGAATAGGAGTTCACTAATGCAAATTTTAAAAGATGAAATTAGAGAGGCAATTTTAAATACAGCATTAAACGAATTCTATGAGAAAGGGTTCTTGGATGCTTCTATAAAAAAAATTGCTAAAGCGAGCGGTATTTGTGTTGGCAATTTGTATAGATATTTTAAAAATAAAGAAGAATTATTTGAAAGTATAGTAGACCCTGTTTTTAACTCACTTCTAAATATGATAAGAAGCGATAATGAAAAACACTGCGATATTCATCAGTTTATTGAGGAATCAGGTTTAGAAATTGCAAATTTGATAAATAAAAAAAGAAAAGAAATATTGATTATCCTTGATGGTAGCAAAGGAACAAAATATGAAGATGCCAAAAAAAGATATTTGGATATGATGACTACTCATATCGAAGGACACATAGTAGAAAAAATAAAAATTACAAATAAAAGTATAAATTTATTTTTAGCAAGACTTTTTGCTACAAGTTTTATAGAAGGATACATAGAAATAATTAGAAATTTCGGAGATACAGCAAGAATAAAAGAAATAATATTTGATTTTATGAAGTTTACTTTTAATGGTTGGAATAGCTTATTTGAATAATTTTTTCGTCTTAAAAATGAACTTTAGTTCATTTATAGTTTTAGATTATTGGAGATTATTATGACAAATCACAATTTTTATAGCACAGATATTAAAATTAATATGTCAAAAAAACAATTAACAAAACTTGTTTTTAATGAGTTATCTCCACAAAAAAATGAAAAAATATTCACTTTTAATAATTTTATAGACTTAAGTAAAAGTAATAATTTTTATACTGAAAGTATAAAACTTAAATTAAACTATGATTTTAAAATTAATTACCCAAACAATTATTTTGATAAGGTTTATACTTGTTTTAATTTTAATAAATATGATTATAACTCAAAAAAAGTTATTTTAAATGATATTTATAGAATTTTGAAAGAAAATGGAAAATTATATATAGGTGATTGGATTAATGATAAAAACAATGATATTATATCTATATTTAAAGAAATAAATTTTACTAATTTGAGGCTTATAACTTTTGTAACTAAAAATTGTAAAACTTTTTTTTATTGTTTTGCTATAAAATAGTATCTTAAAAATGAATATATTTTCATTTTTGAATATAAAATTTTTAAAAAAGAAAGGACATAACTATGTTTGAATTTATTATCAAAAAAAGAGTATTTGTAATTATCATTGCAATACTTATTAGTGTTGGCTTTGGATTATTTTTACCAAAAATTACAAGTGATTCTGGTACTGATACATTATTACCAGAAGGTGATCCGGATTATCTTTATTATAAAGAGATGGAAAAGGTTTTTGGTGGAATAGATAATTTTATTGTAATGGTTAAAGTAAAAGATTCTATCTATACTAAAGAAAATATTAAGGTTATAGATGAGATAACAAATATTTTTGAAGGAATTAAAGATATAGACTCAGATGACATTTTAAGTCTAACTAAAATAGAAGATATGGAAGGTAGGGACGGAGAATTAATTGTTGAGTCTCTGATTGATAGAGAATTAATTAATTCTTTAGATAATTCTCAAATAGAAAAAACAAGAGATAAAATAAGGAATAATCCACTTTTTAAAGATAAAATAGTTAGTAAAGATGAAAAAAGTTCAATAATTATTGCTCCAATGAAATTTGATCCAAAAAAACAACAATATTTAAAAAAATATGTGGAAGATAAAATTAAAGATATTAACAATAGATACAGTAATGTTGAAACTTACCTAAGTGGCGACCCAATATTGTATGCAACAATTTCTGAATATATGTCGAGAGATTTAGGTAAATTATTCCCAATTGCAATATTAGTAGTCCTAATTATGCTTTTTATATTTTTAAGAAGCTTTTTTGGAATGATTATTCCACTTTTAGTTACATTATTTAGTGTTTTGTGGACTTTTGGCTTAAAAGGTATGGTAAACTCTCCTTTAACAATTGCAGAAACTGGTATTCCAATTATGTTAATCGCTATTGGATGTGCTGATGGTATTCATATTGTAAATGAAGTTTTTCATTATCTAAAAAAAGGTTATAAGATAAAAGATGCGATACTTGAGACCATGAAAATTATGTATATGCCTGTAATTATGACATCTCTTACAACAGGTATTGGTGCTTTATCTCTTTTGACTTCACCTGGTATTTCTTTAAAAAATATGGGAATATTTTTAACATTTGGTGTAATTGTTGCTATGATTTTTTCAATAATATTTATACCTGCTGTTTTAAGTTTTTATAAGGGTAGAAAGACAAAATTAATTCAAGAGAGTCATAAAAAAGATCATTTTACACAAATTGTAGAAAAAGTAGCACATTTTATAATCAAAGAAAAAATAATAGTTTCTATTATAGGTATAATTATTTTAGGTCTTTCAATCGTTGGTGTGATAAATACTAAAGTTGATGCAGATGAACTTAAATATTTCAAAAAAACAAATAAATTAAGAATTGCAACAAATCAAATTCAAGAAAATATGGGAGGCATTGCAAGTCTTGACATAATAATAGAAGGTAAACAAGATGATATTATAAAAGACCCAAAGATTTTAAACGCAATGTGGGAACTTCAAAAATTTGTAGAAAAAAATGAACTTGTTAGTTTTAGCATTTCAATCGCTGATTACATTAAAAGAATAAATTATATTTTAAACGACAGTAATCCACAATTTGATAGACTACCACAAGAAGTTGAAATTCTTTCTGATGGTGAAAAAGTTGAAGGTAAAAATCAAGTTGCCCAATTTATGTTATTATACGAAATGGGTGGTGGGGATTCTTTAAAAGAATTAATTGACTCAAATTATAAAAGAGCAAGAATCACTGTAAGACTAAAAGATACAGGGCATCAAGAATTAAGAAAATTAATGGATGTAATAAAACCATACATTGATAAAAATTTCCCAAAAGAAGCTGATGTTAGGTTTTCTAACCGTTATATAGAGTTATCAGTATCAAATTTGATTGTTAAAAGCCAAATTTTTAGTTTAATAACTACTTTAATAGCAGTTTTGATATTACTTACAATACAATTTAGGTCTATACCGATTGGTTTATTTACAACAATACCTGTATTTGTTGCTATTTTATTTAACTTTGCTGCAATGTGGATTTTTGGAATAACTTTAAATGTAGGTACTGCCATTATTGCCTCAATTGGTATGGGAATAGGTATTGATTATGCAATTCATTTTTTCTCAAGATTTAAGTATATATATAAAGAAAATCAAAATTATGATCAATCACTTGTTTTAACAATTATGGAAACTTACAAAGGCATATTGTTTAATGGTTTAGCAGTTGGGATTGGCTTTTTAGTTTTAGTTTTTTCGGAATACTATGCGATTGCAAGTCTTGGGTGGATGGTATCTTTATCTATGATTACAACAGCATTGAGTTCCTTAATTATATTACCTGCAATATTAGCGACATTCAAACCTAAAGTAAAATAAAAATATATTTTTATTAATCAGATAATTATAAGCGACATTTTTTAGTGTCGCTTTTTTTATTCAAATATACTCAAAATGATTTTGTAGTTTTATCATATTTTTTTATTTTTTAAGAATTTCTTATCCTAATAAGCGATTAAGTCTAAATATTTTACAATATTGCTAATTTTTTATCATAAATAAATAAGTTTTCAAATTTAATAACTATAAAATTATATTCATAATTATTATAATAATTTTCTTCTAATTAGAATTTATTTTTAAATTAATATTATTTTTCTTTTATTTTATTATTTTCTTTGATATAATTGCCTGTTAATATAGTTTTTCATTGATTATTAACTATAAATTTTTATATTTATTAAGGAGGAATATCTTTTATTATTTTTCTAAATAATGGTTATTTTGGATTATTTATCAATATTATAATCATAATAATCTGTATTCTAAAAAAATACAATTAGTACCCATTATTAGAATTGATTTTTGCAATATTTTGAATAATAATACAATTTCTTGGTTTTTATTTTATGATAAAAATTCTTATTTTGAAAAAAGTTATGAAATTTTATTTAAAAAGTCATCCATATTTTTGTAAATTTTTTGTCCTTTTCATAAAAATTATGATTAGGATTTTGATTTAAAAAGTTACTTTTTTATAGTAAAGAAAATAATATTTTGTATAAATAAAAAATTTAGGAGGACTAATGTTTAAAAATTTTATTTTATTGATCTGTATCTTTTCTGCTTTTTTTGCTTTTTCTAATGAAAAAGAAATTAAAAAAACTACAGTTTCTTATTTTAGTATTTTTAGTAAAAATTCTAATGAAAATGTTTTTAATTTTACAGAATTTGCTACTAAAAATCAAAAAACAACTACCAACAAACTATCACCTTATCAAATTGCCGCAATATCTATGCTTGGTAGCGGTGGACTTTTTTTTATAGGTGGAGCAGCTCTTCTTATTTATGATTTTGCTGGTTATTATATAACTCTTGTCTTTGAAAGAGAAAAAAGGACTATTGACCCTAAATCATCAGATTATAAAGCGTATTCAGATGCTTATTACACATTTTATAGTTTATTAGGTGTTAGTATTGCTCTTATGGTTTTAGGAGCTGGTGCTGCTGGTGGAAGTATTGCTTTATTTTTGTATAAAGATAAAAATAAATCTGTTTCGCTAAATATTAATCTAATTAGCAAACCAGAATTAAGTTTGTCATATAAATTTTAATTTTAGGGAGAATCTTATTATGAAAAAGAAAATTTTATCATTGATTCTTTTAATTGCTGCATTTGTTATTCTTTTATTTTCTTGTGCTCAATTAAACTTTTTAAATGAAGAAGATTATAATCAGTTGAATGACAAAACTCCTCCTTCTTTGTCTGATATAGTAAATGACAGTACTATAGATTGTATGCCAAAATTTAAGTGGAGTAGTTCAACCAACGATGCCGTGAAGTATAAATATAAGTTAGATAGAATAGATTTAACCTCTGATGATGATAATTGGATTGAAACAACAATAGGGTCTTTTAGTCCTTTAGAGGTTTTGGCTGGTGGAACATATTATTTGTATGTTGCTGCTTGTGATAAATACGAAAACTGGTCTAGTCCAATAAAATTTTCATTTACAGTAACGACTACGACCACTTCGACAAGCACTACAACTACGACTACGAGTACATCTACAACTATAGCTGGAACGACGACAACTACTTCTACAACTATAGCTGGAACGACGACAACTACTTCTACAACTATAGCTGGAACAACAACAAGTACATCTACAACTATAGCTGGAACAACAACAAGTACTTCTACAACTATAGCTGGAACGACGACAAGTACATCTACAACTATAGCTGGAACAACAACAAGTACTTCTACAAGTACAAGTAGTACAACAACAAGTACTTCTACAAGTACAAGTAGTACAACAACAAGTACTTCTACAAGTACAAGTAGTACAA
>MIAN01000063.1:59313-59459 GCA_001829125.1 Spirochaetes bacterium GWB1_27_13
GTACTACAACAACAAGCACATCTACAAGTACCACAACGACTACAACCATCCCTCCAGATATAACTCCTCCTACATTATCATCTGTTGGCTCAAGCAATATCGCTGGAACAACTGCTGATATTGCTGCTACCTCAAATGAAGATGGG
>MIAN01000064.1 GCA_001829125.1 Spirochaetes bacterium GWB1_27_13
ATATATCGAAATAAAGGCGAATTAGATAATTCTTTATTATATTATAAAGAAGCATTAGAAATTGCTAAAAAAATTGGTGATAATAGTAAAATTGCAACTAATCTTTCTAATATAGGAAATATTTATGGGATTAAAGGTGAATTAGATAATTCTTTATTATATTACAATGAATCGTTAGAAATTGCTAAAAAAATTGGTGATAATAGTTTAATTGCAACTAATCTTGGTAATATTGGGAATATTTATCAAATTAAAGGCGAATTAGATAATTCTTTATTATATTACAATGAAGCATTAGAAATTGCTAAAAAAATTGGTGATAATATAACAATTGCAACTAATCTTACCAATATTGGAAATATTTATCAAAATAAAGGTGAATTAGATAATTCTTTATTATATTACAAAGAATCGTTAGAAATTGCTAAAAAAATAGAAGATAATAATATAATTGCGAATAATTTTCTTAATATTGGCAATATATATGCTAATAAAAATCAAATTGACGAAGCCTTAAAGTATTATAGAGAGGCTTTGGAGTTGGCTCGGATTTGTGGGTTTAAAGATATTGTTGAAAAAGCACAAAATGCTATATCAAAAGTAGAAAATCTTAATTAGCATTGATTTTTATAAAAAAACTTTTGAAAGTTAAAAAAGAATTGTAAATAAAAAAACATTTTATTATTTTTATTTAATTTTTGTGTTATACTAATAATTAATAATCTAATTATTAGGAATTAAAAATGAAAACTAAATTTGTATTATTTTTTATACTTATAAGTATGATGTTATTTTGTCAAGATATGACGAATGATGCAACTAATGATTTACTTGTTAAATTATTTTCTAAAGAACAGATTTCATCATTAAAAAATGGTGATATTATTAGCAGAATGTTTGTTAAGTATGATGCTTTAGGCGAAAATACTCATTTATCAATTGATATTCCAAAAACAGATTACACAAACGAAGATTTTTCGGTTTATGAAATATTAACAGATGAAAAAGTTTTTATCCCTTATGTTTTAAATGACGGGTCAAAATTAGACTTTTACAATTTATTAGCATCTTTTTCAAAACTTAATGGAATGAATTATTATTCGCGAAGTAGTTCTAAAGTAGAAAAATTAATATTAAACTGTTTTAAGATAGAATCTCCAAAAAACAAAAAAAATATCAATGACACAACTTATGACAAAATAGAGCCAAAAATAACAAATTATTTTTTACAACAAGACAACAAATTTGGTAAAATTACATTTAAAAGTGAACTAATGAATGATTCTAACAATTTTATTCTAATAAATACCTGTGTTGAGCCAATTTCGAGTATTATAAACATAAATAACGGAGGCGAATATAAAATAATCTCATTTTTTATTTATGATAAGAACTCTGAAGGCTTTTATTATTATTCTATAAATGCGATGAGAGTTAGGGTCAATTTTTTATTGAAGAATGGACTTTTAAGACCAACAACATTCTCAAATAGACTTCGTGCTGCTACTGTTCATTTTGCAAAACTCTTGGGGCTTGATTGGTCAGAAAAATTAAACCCATGGGATGAAACAAAACTTAAAAATGGAGAATACAAAACTTATTAATTCTTTTTTAAGAATTTATAACACAGATTTATCAGATTGTCACAGGTTACAGAGATTAAAATCATGTAATTAATATTAAAGTAATTAGCTTTTGTGATTTCTTACAAACTAAAAACTTTTGAGTATAAACAAAATTATTTTAAATTTAGCTTTTTAAAAGTTAATTTATATATATTATGAGGTGGTTAATAATGAAAAAAATAATTCTGTCAATTGTAGTCTTTTTACTTACTTTTCAATTATTTTGTAACGATTTTGTATCATTAAATGATATTTTTACTACGTCTGACATAGAAAAACTCAAAAAAGGAGACTTAATCGCGAGGATGTACCTAAAATACAACCCTAGCAATGTTAATACAGACTTAGAAATTAAAATTCCAAAAACTAAATTTACAAGTGAGGATTATTCTGTCTATGAAATGATTGTTGATGACAAGGCTTTTATTCCATACAATCTTACAGATGAATCTAAGTTAAAATTATACAACTCATTAACGAGCTATTCAAAATTGAAAGGTATGCAATATTTTTCAAGAAGAATAGGACAGACTCAAACATTAATATTAAATAGTTTTAGAATAGACTCTTCTAATAATAGGTCTCAAAAAGATGACATAACTTATTCTAAAATAGAGCCAATGACAACAAATTATTTTTTACAAGAAGATAATAAATTTGGAAAATTGGTATTTAAAAGTGAACTTTACAATAATGACAATGATTTTGTTTTAGTAAATACTTGTGCTCAAGCAATATTTCCATTCAGCAATAAAGGCGACTACAAAATAATATCGTTTTTTATTTATGATAGTGAGGCTCAAGGATATTTTTATTATAGCGTAAACTTGATGAGAATTAGGATCGGTTTAGAAATCCTTGTTAAAAAGACAGACGCAACATTGTTTTCTAACAGAATTAGAGCAGGAACTGTACACATTGCAAAATTACTTGGTTTAGATTTGTCAGCAAAAATAACTCCATGGGAAAACGAAAAACTTGACAAAGGCTTTTACAAAAATTATTAATTTGTATATATAAAACAAATTACTCAAAATTTAATACGAAGTTCATGAAGAAATACAGGTAAAAATTCCTTTTTTAATTAAATCTTCGTGTTCTTCGTGTTAAAATCCCATTGTTTCCTATAAAAAATTTTGTGGCTAATAGAATACTCAACTCAAATACTTTGAAATAAAGCGATCTAAGTTGTTTTCTGATAAAAATTGATTAAAATTAATATCTAACTTGTAAAGTCTAAGAATATCATTACTAAACATTATTTTTAAAGAGTTTTCTTTTATTATATCTTTGTTTTTTAATAAGATTTTTTTTATTTCATTGCCTGTTCTTTCACATATTTTATCCCAATAATTATCAGAAGTAATAAAATTAATGTATTCCATAGAAGAAGATTCAAAAAAAATCAAATCATTTGGTTTGATATTAATTGCCCAATCTAAAAATAAATTTGCCTCGTGAATATTTAATGGAGTAACGAGGTATTTTAATGAAAGTCTTACTATTTTTCGTCTATTTAATTCTTCTACAAAATTTAGTGTTTTATTAAAATCCAACCCCATAATCCGTTTGTAAGTCTCTGGCTGAAAACCAACAAAAGATACCTTGATTAAACTAAAAAGGCTTTCAACTTTTTCGAGTATATCAATATTAACAGAAGCATTTGTTACAATAGTAAAATTTATATTATAATTTTTTTTCACATATTCTATCCACTCTAAAGATTTTTTTTGAACTAAAATTTCTCCGCCCTGCACAGTAATTTCTTTTGGGTGAAATTGTTCTATCAAAAAAGTCAATTTATCATAATAATCATAATTGGCATTATATGAAGGAGCATCAACGCAACACATCGAACAGTGAGCCTGACAGAGCAAAGACATCTCGAGATTAAAATCAAAAATTGTAATTTTATCATCTTTGGTTGGTTTTTGTAATTCAAATTTCTCACAAGTACAAGGGTGATAAAAATTTTTAATATCATCAATCAAATTGTCATCTTTTAGATTTGCAACCTTCATATTTTTATCCATCCATTTAAGACAACAAGGGAAAATATCCCCATCATGATTTATAAACAAATGGTTGTAATGGCAAAGTCTTTTTTGCAAGTTTGGCTTTATTTGATTATTTTTATTATCTAAATTAGATTTTGCATTGTTTTCTAATGATAATAACAATTTTTTTGTTTTTTTAAATACAAACCTAACTAAACCTATAAATTTTATATAAATAAAACTAATTATTCGTTTCATAAATAATTTCCTTTTAAGCATAATACTTTTTTTTATAATTTTATCAAGAATATTTTCAATTTTTTTTATAATCTTGTAATGGATTTAAATTTTTTAACTCTTTAATTATATGTAGGGCAAAAATTAATATAATATAGGAGTTTAAAATGACAAGTACACTAAATGTAAGTTTGATTGAAGGGCGTCTTACTAAAGACCCAGAGTTACATTACACAAAAAACGGATTGGCGTTATGCAAATTTAATGTTGCAATAAACAAGTCAACAAAGGTCGGTGATAAACTTACCCAAGATGTAACTTATATTGCTATCAATGTGTGGAATAAGGTTGCAGAAAGCTGTGCAAAGTACTTAAAAAAAGGTACACTTATTAGAGCAAAAGGTCGATTGAAACAAAATAGTTGGCAGGATAAAGAAGGCGTTAAAAGAAGTAAAATTTCTTTAGAAGCTGCTGGGGTTGATTTTTTAAGTTATCCTTCTTATAACAAAAAAAATGGAGGTGAAAAAGTTGCTTTATAGTATCTAAAAAATGGTTTTTCTCATAATTGGTTAGTCTCGTAAATTAGAAGTTAGTTAAAAGTTTTTTAGCTAGCTTCTTTTTTATTTTTTTTGAATGAAAATAATACTATTATATAACATGGATTTATCATATTGTCGCAGATTGACACAGATTAAATTGTGTAATTATAGATAATAACTGTATTTAATTTTTTAAATTTGTGACAAATCAAAAACTTTTTGGTATATAGTAAAAGGCTTTTAATTGATAAATTTTTTATATAACACAAAAAAAGGTAAATAAATGCAAATAACAAAAGATTCTAAAGATAATATTCTAAAAGCCATTCAAATCATTGTAAACTCAGTAAATTCAGATAAAATAATTCTATTTGGTTCAAGAGCGAGAAACGATTTCAAGGAAGAAAGTGATTATGATTTATTAATTATAAAAGATGAAATACACAATAAAAGAAAGATTATACAACAAGTATATAAAAAATTACTTGGTTTAAAAATAGGAATCGATTTAATAATAGAAACTTCACAAGAGTTTAATGAAAAAAAATCAAATAAATTCTCTTGATTTATCACACAATCGATAAAGAAGGTACAATTTTATATGAACGACAATGAAGTTTGGCAATGGTTAATCTATGCCAAACTTCAATTTTATCTTTTAAATCACATATAGCATATAAATTTAGTTAAAATATAACAAAAAACCAGACATTTAGAATTTATCACAATGTTTCAGCAAAAAATATATTATTATTCGTGTTTTTTCAGTTAAATCAATCATTAACACAAATATATCATCTCATTCTTAGATATTATAACCTATTTCCTAAAAAATATTCAAAAAAAATAATTTTTTTTTAAATTTCTGTAATGGATTTGAATTTTTTAAGTCTTTAATTATATGTAGGGTAAAAAAAAATTAATATATAGGAGATTAAAATGACAAATGCACTAAATTTAAGTTTGATTGAAGGTCGTCTTACTAGAGACCCTGAGTTACTTTACACAAAAGACGGGGTGGCTTTATGTAAGTTTGATCTTGCTGTAAACAATTCAACAAAGGTTGGGGATAAGCTTATCCAAGACGTAGTTTACATCGGTATCAATGTGTGGAATAAAGTTGCCGAAAGTTGTGCAAAGTATTTAAAAAAAGGTGCACTTATTAGAGCAAGAGGTCGATTGAAACAAAATAGTTGGCAAGACAAAGAAGGAGTTAAGAGAACCAAAATTTCTTTGGAAGCCTCTGGGGTTGATTTTTTAAGTACCCCTTCTAACAATAAAAATGGAGGTGAGAAAGTTCCTTTTTAGTATCTAAATATTGGTTAGTTTCGTAAATTGGAAGCTATCTAAAAGTTTTTTAGTTAGCTTCTTTATTCATTAAAAAAAATAAATAATATTTGATTTCAAGGTAAAAGTAGAGTAAAATATTAGAATTGGAGAGAAAAATGACTTTGGAACAAGCTTTACAAGACTTTATTGTTGAAACAAGAAAAAGCTCTTTAGAAACAAATAAAATAGTTCAAGAAGTAAGTAAGCAAATCAAAAAAACAGAAAAATTGTTAAATGAAAAATTTCAAGAAACTGAAAAAAAATTTCAAGAGACAAAGATGATGTTTCAAGAAACTGATAAGAAATTTCAAGAAACAGATAAACAAATTAAAAACTTATTAAAAAAATCAAGTGAATTCGACTCTAATTGGGGTAAGTTAATTGAGGCTTTAGTTGAGCCAGCGGTTTTAGATTTATTTAAAGAACGAGATATTAATGTTTTAGGTACTGCAAATAATTATATTATTGAAAGAAATGGCAAAAAAATAATGGAGATTGATCTTCTAATGAAAAATGGCGATTGTTTAGTATTAATTGAGGTTAAAACAAGTCTAAGAATAGAAGATGTTAATGAACATATAGAAAGTAGATTAACTAAATTTAAAAAATTTTTCCCAGAATATAAAGATAAAAAAATATATGGAGCTGTGGCTTATCTAAAATGTTTGGAAAAAGCAGACATTTATGCAATGAAAAAAGGATTTTTTGTTCTTACTTTCTCTGGAAAACATCTTATTCACATAAAAAACAAAAAAGATTATAAACCAAGAGATTTTGGTTAAATATAACACAGATTAATCAGATTGTCGTGGATTTACACAGACTTTTTTACAACCTCTCTTATAATCTTCAAATTTTATTTTCATACTAAAGGTTATATCTTCCATTTCATCTCCTAAATAAAATTTAGTCTTAACTTGCTTCTGTTTTAACCTTATCGATTTCTTTATCAATATATTCTATGTGTTTTATGTTTTCTTTACCGATTTCATTTATGTTTTTTGACTCTATCATAATTTTATTAAATCCAATAACAATGCTATTGACCTTATTTGATATATCAGAAGACATTTCAGATATATTTAAAATTGATTTTTCACTTTTTTGGATCATTGATTCTACATTTTTAATAGAATCACTTATTGAATTGGACATTTCTACAAGGTCAGCAACACTTTTTACTATTACATTTGAAGCAGAAGAAAGTTCGTCAGTCCCTATTATTATTTCTGACATAGAATTTTCTACCACTACTATACCTTCATTTATTTTATGAAAATAATCTGCAGCTTTTTTATTTATATTTGAAGCTGTTTGTATATCAGCCATATTTTTCTTCAAGGTGGTTGTTATTATTTTAATATTTTCGTTTGTTTGCTCTGCAAGTTTTCTAATTTCATCAGCAACAACAGAAAAACCCTTACCTGATTCACCAGCATGTGCTGCTTCAATTGCAGCATTCATAGCAAGAAGGTCTGTTTGGGATGCGACATTCACAATTACATCAATTATTTCAAAAATATTATTTGCTTGCTTAGATATTTCGTTTATTGAATCCGCTGCATTATTCATTTCTTCTTCTCCATCATTTGCAGTAGATACTAATCTATCTATCGAAGATTTTTTTGATTTCGTGAGATTTGAAATATTAGTTATTGAAGCACTCATTTCTTCAATTGATGAAGATGATTCTGATATAGAAAAAGATTCTTTTTCAACATTTTTGTTTACAATATTTGCTAATTCTATCATTTTTTTATTTGCATTTACTATTTCTACCATATCATTATTTAATGTTTTTATTTGATTTTGTATTTCTACCAGATTAGAACTTATAAGATTGATTTCATTTAAACTAGCATTAGTTGAAGATACAAGTTTTTCTCCTATTCCTATACCTCTTTTTGAAGAAGAAAAAAGAGTTTCTATCTTTTCGTATCTTTCTTTATTTTTTAAGTTTTCAACATCTGTTAGTTTGATCCTTTGTTCTATAAGAGCTATAGAGAATGTTGCGAAAAAGATTGATGATAATGTGAATAAAAGAGATGTCATCAAAACAGAAATTGCATCAGTATTAAATTCTAATTTGTAATTATATATATAGAAGAAAAAAACTACCAAAGAACTTAATGTAGCAAGTATTCCATAAAATGTAATTTGTTTTTTACTATAACTAATTAATATTATGAGTAGAAAAACAACACCGAGAGTACTAAGATGTCTGTAAACTGCTGTTATATCTTTTGGCTCAATTACACAACTCATCATAGTTATAAAAAGTGCAACTAAAAAACTAAATAGCGTATTGGCAAGGTTGTATTTTTTTTTTCTTAGTAGAAAGAGAAATATAGTGCATAAAGCTGCTGCTACAAATCCTAAAATTGCGTTGAAATAATTTGGTTTCCCTACAAAACTTAAAGGTACTCCCAAAAAATTAATTATCCCAGTTGCTATTAATCCCCCAAAAAATGCCTTTGCTTTCTTTTGCATTTCTATTGAGTCATTGTCATAAGCAGACAAAAAATATTTACTTATCTTTTTAAGCATAAGCCCCTCATTTATTAATTTTAGTTTTAATCTAAATATATCAGTCAAGATTGTATAGTATTATTATAATTTATTTTGTTTTTTTTTAATAGATTAAAATTATTTTTTTTAAATATTTTAATTATTTTTGCCACTAATCCAATGTTGAATTATATATCCAATCGTTTTTAAAAGGGTAGTCAAAATAATATCATCCAAGAATTAATTTAAACTATGGAAAAGAATTTAACACAAAGGACACAGTCTGAAAGTTCGCGAAGAAATGCAAGAAAAAAATAAAATCTTTGTGAATCTTCGTATTTTTTATACTAAAAATATCCTTTTTCAAAAACTGAAGATATACAGGACAGGAGGTGTTGTTGTTAATGATTTAAATCTTGTAAAAATAATCCAAAAATTTATCTATAATTGAGACCTGTCTGGCTTTTAAATCAGACAGGTTTTTTTTAAATTTTAATTATATATTGGTATTACAAATTGTTTAATATATCATTGTCTTTAGCAACATTAATATTATTTTCAGTTAAGATTTTCATAGCCTTGTCTTTTTCTTCTATTCTAAAAATAACAAATGCTTTATCATGTTTTTTTTCTACTGTTGCATACATATATTCTACATTTACATCGTTTTTATCTAATATTTCTAAAACTTTAAAAAGTCCACCAGGTTTATCTTGAACCTCTATTGCAATAACTTCTGTTTCTTGAGCAACAAAATTATTTTGTTTTAAAATTTTTAGACAATCATCAGGTTTATTAACAATAATCCTTAAAACGCCAAAATCTCGTGTATCAGCCAAAGATAATGCTTTTATATCAATATTTGACTTAAACATAATATTTGTGACTTCAGCAAGTCTGCCTTTTTTGTTTTCGAGAAAAATTGAAATCTGTTTCATAAATTCTCCTATGATTAATTGTTTATATAATATTTTTTATACCCAAATTTCGATTTAATAAAATAAATCATAAAGGTCTGATGTAAAATTTAGGTTAAAATTTTAATTCCATATTTTAATTATATAATATTTTATTTAATCAATCAATAACTATTTTTTTCTTGATAAAAGTATAGTTAAAGAGATATAAAATGTCAATAAATAATAGAGTTTCTTCTATAATTATAAAATTATTCAATATTTTTTAAAAGTTTTTATTTTTTAAAAAAGACCTGTCCTCTTTTAGCGGAGAAGTTTTAGTTAGTCGTTATTTTTTTATGAATATATCGCTCCATTCTTTTTTCATATCTCAAAGAGTCTCCTTATTAATGGAGCGTTTTTAAAGAAGAAAGAAGCAAAAAAGAAAGAGAAAAAAGCTTTACATTTTTTTATTACTTTGATATTTTTCAATATTCATAATTTTGGAGATATAGAATGAAAGATTGTTTAAATATACTAAAACAAAGAGGTTTTTTTCAACAATGCACCGACGAAGCAAATCTTGCAAAACTTTTGGACGAAAAAGAAATTATTTTTTATGCAGGTTTTGACCCAACAAATGTTAGTTTACACCTTGGACATTTAGTTCCCATTATGGCAATGGCATTCCTACAAAGAATGGGACACAAACCAATAGCATTAGTTGGTGGTGGGACTGCTATGATTGGAGACCCTTCTGGTAAAACAGAGGCAAGAAAAATGCTCACAGTTGAAGATATTGATAGCAATGTCCTAAAAATAAAAGAACAGTTGGAAAAATTTTTGATTTTGGATGATAAAAAGGGTTTTTTACTCAATAACGCTGATTGGTTAAGAAATATAAATTATTTGAACTTTTTGCGAGACATAGGTAAACATTTTAGCGTGAATAGAATGTTATCATTTGAAACATACAAAGAAAAAATGAAACATGGGCTTTCTTTTTTAGAATTTAACTATATTCTCCTACAATCTTATGACTTTTTGGAACTTTTTAAAAGAAATAATTGTATTTTACAAGTCGGAGGCGATGATCAATGGGCAAATATGGTATCTGGTGTTGAGTTAATCAGGAGAGTTGCCCAATCAACAGAGGTAGAATGCTTAACATTCCCACTAATCTTAACTTCAGATGGCAAAAAAATGGGTAAAACAGAAAAAGGTGCTGTGTTTTTATCAACTGATTTGACAAGCCCTTATGATTTTTATCAATATTGGATCAATGTTACTGACGATGATACTGTTAGATTCTTAAAATTATATACATTCTTACCTTTAGAAGAAATTAAAAAATATGAGACTCTAAAAGGTGAAGAGTTAAAATCAGTTAAAGAATTACTTGCCTTTGAAGTAACAAAAACCGTCCACGGTGAAGAAGAGGCTATTAAAGCAAGAGATGGAGCAAAAGCGGCTTTTGGTGGTGGAGATAACATTGATTTTATACCAAAAACTGCAATTTCAAAAGATAGATTGGAAGCAGGGATTCCTGTACTCGATTTATTTGTTGAATGTGGACTTTCAGAGTCAAAAGGTGAAGTTAGAAGACTTATCCAACAAGGTGGTTGTAAAATTAATGAAGAAAAAGTTGATAATGAAAAAATAATAATTAATTTATCTTTTTTAACAGACAAAGGGATTATTTTAAAGTCTGGTAAGAAAAAAATACATAGAATAGAAATTATTTAAGGAAAATTTATGTGGCATAAACAAATTAATGCAAGTATCTCTGTTTGTGATAAAAACGGAGTTATTTTAGAATTAAATGATAAAGCAATTGAAATGTTTAAAAAGTACGGTGGAGCAGATTTGATTGGAAAAAATTTAATTGATTGTCACCCAGAACCATCTAAAACAAAGGTAAAATCAATGCTTTTAGAGCAAACAGAAAATTGTTATACAACAGAAAAAAATGGAATAAAAAAAATGGTTGTACAAAAACCATTCTACCAAAACGGCGAATATGCTGGCTTTGTTGAAATGGTTTTTGAAATACCTTTTGATATGCCTCATTTTGTAAGAAAATAGATTAATATTTGTCAAAAAAGAAGTTGTCTTTTAAAATCACAAATTCTAAAAAAAGGTGAAACAATGTATTGGGAAGAGTCAATTGAAACAATTAAAAGAGATGATTTAGATAAATATCAGATCAAAATGTTAAATATTCTGATAAATCAAGCTAAAAATTCTACTTTCTATAAAAAAAGACTATTTAATTATGAAAAGATAAATTCTTTTTCTGATTTTCAAAAAATACCATTTACAACAAAACAAGATTTGAGAGACGGTTTTCCTTATGATTTTTTAACTATCGATATAAAAGAGGTTGTTAGGCTTCATTCGTCGTCTGGCACTACTGGCAATCCTACCGTAATATTCCACACAAAAAATGATTTGGATGAATGGTCTAATTTAATAGCAAGATGTATGTATATGGCTGGTGTACGAAAAGAGGATATTTTCCAAAACATAATGAGTTATGGACTTTTCACAGGTGGAATAGGTTTTCATTATGGAGCAGAAAAACTTGGAGCAATGACAATACCAATAGGGCCTGGCAATAGCAAAAGACAAATTTGGTTTATGGAAAAATTTAAGACAACAGTTGTACATATTCTGCCAAGTTATGCTTTACGACTCTACACTCACTTACAAGAAGAAGGTATTGATCCAAAAAAAGATTTGAGTTTAAAAATTGCTTTTGTTGGAGCAGAGCCACATACAGAAGAAACTCGTAGAAAAATTGAAGAACTTTATGGAATAAAAGTTTATAATTCGTATGGATTGTCTGAAATGAATGGACCTGGTGTTGCTTTTGAGTGTGAGTATCAAAATGGGATGCACTTATGGGAAGATAATTATTATGCAGAAATAATAAATCCAGAAACAGGAGAAGTATTACCTGATGGAGAAGAAGGTGAATTGGTATTAACCACACTAAAGCGGACTGCAATGCCAATAATTAGGTATCGAACGAGAGATTTGACTCGTATTATTTTGGGAAAATGTAGTTGTGGTAGAACGCACAGAAAAATTGATAGGATTAAGGGACGTTCTGATGATATGTTAATTATAAATGGGGTAAACATTTTTCCTATGCAAATAGAACAAATTCTTATGAAAGCCAAAGAACTTGGTGCAAATTACATAATAGAAGTACAAAAAGAAAATTTTATGGATAAACTCTACATAAAAGTAGAAATCAATAATCAATTTTTTAATGGAACACTCGAAGAACTCGAAAGACTCCAGAAGCATATAATAGAAGAATTAAAAAATGAAATCGGAGTTAATCCAATTGTAAAACTTGTAGAATCAGGAAGCCTTCCACAAAATGAAGGAAAAGCAGTTAGAGTTATTGATCATAGAAAATAATTTAAATTTGAATTTTAAAATAGGAGATTTTATGGCACATCAATTATCGATTTTTGTAGAGAATAAACCTGGTAAATTTGAAAAGATTACAAAAATATTGGGCGAAAAAGACCTTAATATTAGAGGTTTTTCTGTTGCAAGCAGTGGGGATTTTGGTGTTTTAAAAATAATTGTGAACAATCCAGAAAAGGCTTTTGAAATATTAAAAGAAAACAATATTACAGTGTCGATACGAAATATTCTTGCTGTACAAATTGATGATAACTCAGGAAGTCTTCATAACTTATTAAATATTCTTTCTACAAATAATATCAATTTAGAGGATTGTTATGGAATATCAGTCGCTTATAATAAAAGTGCTGTAATAATTATCGAGGTTGAAAAATATCCAGAAGCAGAAAAAATATTACTTGCTAATAATATAAGAATATTAAATGATAGCGAAATTTATTCTTTGTAGAATACTATTACGAGTAAATTAGTAAAGATTAATAAGAAAATAAATTGACTTTTTAATAAATATTTAATAATCTAAATTTATTTTTTTATAAAAGAGGTAATAGTTTATGGATATTCGACAAAAAAAAGAATCGTTAGAAAAGAAACTACAAGGTTTTGAAAATATAGTAGTTGCTTACTCAGGTGGAATAGATAGTAGTTTGTTACTTAAAATCTCTCATAGACTCAAAAAAGATAAGGTTATTGCACTTATTGTTAAATCTCCTTTTGTTGCAAATTTTGAGTATGAAAATGCAATCAGTTTTTGTAAGGAAATAGGTGTTAATTACAAAGTTATAAATGTTAATATGCACGATCTCGCACCAGTAAAACACAACCCAGAGGATAGGTGTTATATTTGTAAAACGCTTGTTTTCACAGAGATTATAAATGAGGCAAAAAAACTTGGATTTAATACAATAGTTGATGGGTCTAATGCAAGTGATACGGGTGATTATAGACCTGGTAAAAAGGCTTTGAAAGAACTTGGGATAATTTCTCCTTTTTTAGAATGTGATATAACAAAAGATGAAATTAGGATTTTTTCAAAGGAAGAGAAAATATCATTTTATAATAAACCATCGAATAGTTGTCTTGCTACAAGGATTCCTTATAATAACGAAATTACAGAGCAAAAATTAAACCAAATTGAATTATCAGAAGATTATATAAGGAAATTTGGTATTAATGTTGTCAGATTGAGACATTATGATCATATTGCTATAATAGAGGTTGGTAGAGACGAGAGAGAAAAATTATTTGATATTGAAAAAATGGATAAAATAGAAGAATTTATCTTAAAACTTGGATTTAAATTTGTTACAATAAATATAGCTGGTTATAAGACTGGTAATTTAAATAAACTAATTAATATAGAAGAGAACAATGGATAACAATAAATTAACTGAAATTTTAAATTCTGTAAAAGAAAACAAAATGTCAACAGAAGACGCATTAAAAGTATTAAAAGACTTACCATTTAAAGACTTGGATTTTGTTAAACTTGATCACCATAGAGAATTACGAAGAGGTTTTGGTGAAGTAATCTATTGCAAGAGTAAAACAGAGGCTCAACTTGCCGTTATAGCAGAAGAACTAAAACATAAAGAGAATATTCTTTATACTCGTGTTTCTAAAAAGAAAGCAGACCTTTTGTTAAAAATAGACTCTAATTTAAAATTTAACGAGACATCAAAAATAGTTTATAAAACAAACAAAAAAACTAAAAATGATGATATTGTTATGGTTGTGGCTGCAGGGACATCTGATATTTTTGTTGCAGAAGAGGCTGCTATTACTGCTGAGGTTATGGGAAATGTAGTTGAAAGACATTATGATGTTGGGGTTGCTGGTATTCATAGGCTTTTTGCTATTTATGATAATTTACAAAAAGCATCTGTTATAATTGCTGTTGCTGGTATGGAAGGTGCTTTACCGTCGGTTGTCTCAGGTCTTGTGAATTGTCCAGTAATTGCTGTGCCTACATCTGTTGGGTATGGAGCAAATTTTGGTGGACTATCGAGTCTTTTGACAATGCTAAACTCATGTAGCCCTGGCATTGCTGTTGTAAATATTGATAATGGTTTTGGTGCTGGTTATCTTGCTTCAATGATAAATCAAAAACAATCAAAATCTTAAAGACAAGACCTGTCATATTTTAAAAATCTGACAGGTCTAAAGAAAATAAAAGGTAAAAATGATTGAAAATATAAAAAAAATAGCAAGAAATTACTTTTTTACAATTATAAAAATATTCTTTGTTTTATTATGGGTAGCAGTTTTTAATATAATTGGTAGATTTACATGGGGTTTTGGTTTTCAAACATTTATCTTGATAATTTTAATCTCTGCTGTAATTATTTCTATTCCATTTATAAAGAAGAAATATTTTCCAGATATAAAGAATGAAAATAAAATTGTTCTTATTGGATTAATTGTAATCTTATCTTTCTTTTTAGTTGGTTTAACAATCAAAACATCAGTAGGTATTTATAAAACATTCAAAGCAAACCCAGGTGTTATTGATATAGCAGGAAATACTTCTATGGCAGGAACTATTTTTCTAAATGGGAAAAATCCCTATAAACACAAATCACAACTTTGGCATAATTTAGAATCTGGTAAAAATATAACAGTTGTAAATAAACAAGTTAAATTATATGGAATAAATTATTATCATGGTTTCCCTTATTTTCCTTTTATGTTTTTATTTTATTTACCATTTAAATTTTTGGCGAATGGTGACAACTCTTTAAGACTTGCTAATTTAATTTTGATGATTTTGAATATAATTGGTTTTGGTATTCTATGTTTTAGGTCTAAGGATATTATAAACGCTTTTGTTAATTTTTTGATGATTGTTCTTTTATATCTATCTATAAATGTTTATGTTACAGAAGTTTTTGCCTTTGGTATAGTAGATATACTTATCTCTACTCTCGCTTTGTATGCTTTTATTGCCCTTCATTTTAAAAAGTATATTCTTTTTGGAGTGCTTATGGGGCTAGCTCAGGCTTGTAAATTACTTCCTGCACCACTTTTAATATTACCTGTTTTAGTATTTTTATTTTTTAACAATCAAAAGAATATTCTTTTAAAAATAATAATTTCTTATTGTATAACAAGTTTTTTATTTATATTTCCATTTTTTATTGCAGACCCACAGGCTTTTATATCAGCTACTGTTCTTTTTTATCTTGTAAATCATTCTGCTGGCGACAATACTGCAATGTGGTTTTTTCTTGCTAATGAAGTTAAACCTTATTTTTATGTGTCTGGATTTTTACTTTCTATATTAATACCATTTATTTTTGCAAGGCGAATAAATTCTTTGCCTTATTTAATAGCAATATCTTTTGTATCGTATTTAATTTTTATTGGTTTTGCTAAAATGAGTCATCTAAATTACTTATGGGGAATTTATACCATTGGTTGTGTATCTTTTGGATTACTCTTAAATAACGAACAACCAAAAGATGAGATAGTTTAATAAATCAATATGTTTTTAAAATATGTAAAAATTTCTCAAAAAAAAATAAAAAAATAAAAAAATTCTTGTAAATATAAAAAAAATATATATAATTTATGTAACATTGATTTTCACCCGTCAAGCGAGTGTGGGTCAGATTGTCAGATATTATACGGATTAATTTTTGACAAACTACAATTCTAAATTCTAAAAAAAGGATATAAATATGGAAGTTCTAAAAAAATTTTTTAGTTATTATTTTGGGTCTATTTTCACCCCGCAAAAAACATTTACTAAATTAATGGATGAACCCAAAAAGATTCTTTATTTCTTTTTAATACTATTACCTTTCACAGCCCTTGATGGAGCTGTTGGTATAATATTTATTGTAAAAGATTGGTATCCCTTTATTCCATTGATGATTAATATTCCTAAAGAATATTATTATATTGCTGAAATGTTTTTCTTTGGACCTGTTACTTACCTTAATATAATTTTAGCAGCTGGTATTATACAAGTAATGCTTTATGCTTTTAAAGCACAACAAGGAGTTGCCGCAAAGTTTGAAAATACTTTAATGATTGCAACTTACGGTCTTTTAGGACCATTATTTATATGGAATGTGTATGATTTAGCATTTACACTTCTTATGGTTTTTAATATAATGCCACATGACTGGTTTTATAAACATTATCAAGAAATGGGGATTCCTTTTTTTGTTAATCTTGTAATAGTTATTATTGGCGAAACATTCCATTTTATAAGTATAAATACTGCATTAACAAAGGTTTATAATTTATCTAAAATTAAGTCTATTTTTATAACACTTTTTGTTATGGTAGTTTTCTTTGTTGGCTGGCTTGTTTTATTCATAAGATAAGAGGTTTTAGTTTTGAGAAGTATAGATGTAGAAATAGTTGCTAAAGAAGTAGAGCGACTATTTATTGAAGCAAATTACATTCTTCCTGATGATGTAAAAAATAAATTGGAAGAGGCATTAGTTTATGAAACTAATCCTCTTTCAAAAGACATTCTAAATATTCTAAAAATAAATTATAAGAAATCTGAAGAAATGATCTATCCTTTGTGTCAAGATACTGGGATGGCAGTCGTATTTTTGGAGATAGGTCAAGAAATCCATTTTGAAAATGGGTTTATAGGTGATGCTATTTGTAAAGGTGTCGAAAATGCCTATAACAAAGGGTATCTTCGCAAATCAGTTGTCGCTGATCCTCTCAAAAACAGGGCTAACACAAAAACAAATTTGCCTCCAGTGATTCATACTGAAATAACAAAAGGTGATAAACTAAAAATAACAGTTATACCAAAAGGCTTTGGTGCAGAAAATCAATCTGCAATAAAAATGCTTACACCATCAGATGGAAGGGAAGGGATAATTGATTTTATTGTTAGTGGGGTAATAAAATCTGGCGGTAAGGGGTGTCCTCCTTCTGTAATTGGCGTTGGCATTGGTGGGACTTTTGAATACGCTGCCATTCTTGCTAAAAAAGCATTGCTTATCAGTTTAGACAAGCCAAACGAAGACCCATTCTACAAAGATATGGAAGAAGAAATTTTAACAAAAATAAACCAAAGTGGCGTTGGCTCTCAAGGAATTGGTGGTAATATAAGCTGTCTTTCTATAAAAATCCTAACTTACCCAACTCATATCGCAGGACTCCCAGTTGCTTACAATTACTGTTGTCATTCTACAAGACATAAAAGTTGTGTTATTTAGTTTTATTTAATAATAAAGATATATGATTTTAAATATATTTTTATTGAAATTTTAGTTAAAAAAAATTAGAATAATAATTATTTTTTTATAGGGTTAATTATTAAGAGATTCTAACAAAAGAAATAAAATTCTTTTTGATAAGTTAAAAATATAATTATTAGCATTGTTTTTATTTGAAAGTAATTGTATGATTTTAATCTACGGCAATCAAAAAATCTGTGTTATAAATAAATTACTATTTACTAAATAGTTGAAATAATTTATAATTAAATGAGTTAGTTTGTCGAGATTTTTAGGATAGAATGATTATTATACGCTTATAACATTTTAGTATATAATATTTCTGTAAATAAAAAACTTATTGAGGTTAAAAAATGGATTTTCATATTTTAGATTTATTTAAAAAAAATGGCAAGATAATATTTATTGTTATATTTTTTTCTATTATAGCAATTATTTATTCGGGTGGAGCATTTTTTGAAAATATAAACACCGCTATTCCTTCAGGATTTAAAAATGGTCAAGTAACTTTTATGACAACAGGAGATCATTTTACACAATTTTATAAATATAGCGTTGTAAAAAATAATATTTTGAGGGGGCATTCTCCTTATTATTATGGATACCAATTTAATGTTTCTAAAGATTCAAAAGAATATACAGAAGGTCTAATGTATTTTCCTTTTTCTTTTATATCAGCAATACTTGGCTTTGCTTTTGGCGATATATTAGCCTTTAATCTTATGATTTTGCTTTCCTATATCTTTACTGGGCTTGCAATGTTTTATTTTGTAAAATACATTACCAAAAGTGATGCTATTTCATTTGTTACATCTGTTTTGTTTATAACAATTCCTTTTAGGTTTGGTTTTTTGTATGGTGAAATGATTTTTGGTATAGATTGGGTTCTTTTACCTCTATTATTGGTGTTTTTTGAAAAATTTATTGAAACAAACAAATTTAAATACATAGGGCTATTTTCTTTAATATTATTCTTTTTTACAGGTTCAAATTTTGTTGTTTTGTATTTCCTTATACTATTTGGGTTTCCTTATTTTTTATTTAGATTTATTCAATATATAATTGATAAGAATATAAATTTTAAAGAAAAATTTGTTAAATTAATTGTATTGATTTTATCTGTAATACCATCTCTTATAAATTTAGCTTATTTTTTCAGTCTAATTAGTTCTTCTGCTTTAAAATCGGGTCAGTATTACGATGAGTTAAAAAACTATGCACCTTCAGTAAAAGATATTTTTGCACCTATTGGGTGGAATGAAAAGAATATTTATCTTGGATTTGCATTATTACTCGTTGTATTAATTTTATTTATTTTTGGTTTAAAAAGGATTAAAGACTTAATTTCTAAAAATGAATGGTTTATTCTTTTGTTTTTTTTACCATCTTTTGTTATAAGTTATTTTTTCTGTCTTGGTAGTAATCTTGATGAAACAATTGGAATTAATGTTTTTAAATGGGCTTTTGATCATATACCTGGCTTTGCTTCTTCTCGTACTTCAGGTAGAATTATGGTAGTATCAGCTTTCTTTTTTAGTGTCATTTTTGGTGTATTATTAAACTATTTTATTAATTTTATTTCAAAAAAGACAATTCTTTCTAATAAAAGAAAAATTATAATTTTTACTATATATACTTTAATAACTTTAATAATAGTAATAAATTTTAAAGTAACAAACCCTTCTATGGTTACACTTGATCCAAAAAATACTTCTTATGAAAAAATACAAAATTCAAAAGAAAAAGTGATTTGTTTACCACTTACAGAAAGCGGAGGGCATCATTATAATGGAACTTATGTATATTATGCTTTAAAATACAATCTTCGTATTTTCAATGGACATTCTTCTATGTATCCTCAAAAATATACAGACTTAATGCCTATACTTTATCTTTTAAATGAAGGTATTGTCACAGAAAAAATTTACAACTATTTAAAAGATAATGATCTTAAATACATCGTTGTTCATAAAACTGGTTTTGAACCATCAGTTAATGATTTGACAATTAATCTTTTAAAAACTTCTGATTTTGTTAATTTTATAAATGAAGATAAAGGTATTTTTCTTTTTGAAGTTACTAAAAACAATCAGATTTTAAAAGAATTTAATGCCACAAAAATTGTTGAACTTATAAATAGTGGTATAATTAAAAAAGATGATCTAACTTATCTTTACGGATGGTACAACGAAGAAAAATATGAAGGACAAAAGAGTTTTAGATGGATGGCAAGAAATTATTCTAATATTATTTATGTTTCTGATAAACAAAAGCCTAATCTATTAAAATTTGAATATGCATCACCATTAACTGACTTAGTAATAAAAATTAATGGGGTAGAAAATATTGAAAAGAAAATAACAAATATAGATGGTTATCATAAATCTTTTGAACTAGATTTATCCCAAATAAAAGAAAATTATATTTTTGTAGAATTTTCGACTGAAAAAATATTTAAAGTTGACACAGACCCAAGAGAATTTGGTTGTCAGATTTTTGATTTATCTATAAAATAGGAGGAAAATATGAAAGGTATTATTTTAGCAGGTGGGAGTGGGACAAGATTGTTTCCTGTTACAAAGGTTATTTGTAAGCAGCTTCTTCCAATTTATGATAAGCCAATGATTTATTATCCTTTGTCAGTTTTGATGCTTGCTGGCATTAGAGATATTCTTATTATATCAACACCTCAAGATACACCAAAATTTCAACAATTACTTGGCGATGGCAATGAACTTGGGTTAAATTTAAGTTATGCAGTGCAACCAGCACCTAATGGTATAGCAGAAGCTTTTGTTATTGGCAAAGATTTTATTGGGAATGATAGTGTATCTTTAGTACTTGGGGATAATATATTTTTTGGTCAAGGATTTTCTCCTATACTCGAAGATTGTAGTACAATTAAAGATGGTGCCACTATTTTTGCATATTATGTTACAGACCCAGAAAGATTTGGCATTGTTGACTTTGACAAAAATTTTAAAGTATTAAGTATAGAAGAAAAACCAAAAGCACCAAAGTCTCACTATGCTATTACAGGTCTTTATTTTTATGATAACAATGTTATTAATATGGTTAAAGAAATAAAACCTTCTCCACGTGGCGAACTTGAAATTACAGATTTAAATAAACTTTATTTAAGTAAAAATAAACTTAATGTTAAATTACTCGGTCGTGGTTTTGCATGGCTTGATACTGGAACTCACGACTCTTTACTTGAGGCATCTCATTTTATAGAAACAATTGAAAAAAGACAAGGCTTAAAAATTGCCTGTATAGAAGAAATTGCTTATAGAAAAGGTTACATTGATAAAGAACAATTAAATAAGCTTTCCGAATCATTAATTAAAACAGAATATGGTAAATATTTAAAAAGGATAATGGAGGAATAATGAAATCAATTCTAATTACTGGCGGTTGTGGTTTTATTGGTTCTAATTTTATTAGATATGTTTTAGAAAAAACAAATTATAAAGGAAATATAATTAATCTTGATAAACTTACTTATGCTGGAAATCCCAAAAATCTTACTGATATTTCTAAAAAATACGAAAATAGATATTTTTTTGAAAAAGCAGATATTTGTAATTTTCAACAAGTTAAAGATATTATGATAAAATATGATATAGATACAATAATTAATTTTGCTGCTGAGTCTCATGTTGATAGATCTATTTTTGGTCCAAAAGATTTTATTGAAACAAATATTTTTGGTACTTTTAATTTATTGGAAGTTGCAAGAGAGTTATGGAAAGATAGAGATGGGGTTTTATTTCATCATATTTCTACTGATGAAGTTTTTGGTTCTTTGGGAGATACTGGATATTTTTATGAAACAACTCCTTATGACCCTCGTAGTCCATATTCTGCATCAAAGGCAAGTTCTGACCATCTTGTGAACTCATATTATCATACTTATCATCTACCAGTAAAATTGTCAAATTGTTCAAACAATTATGGACCTTATCACTTTCCAGAAAAACTTATTCCACTTATGATAATGAATATCTTAAACGAAAAACCACTCCCTGTGTATGGTGATGGCAAAAATGTGAGAGATTGGCTTTTTGTTGAAGATCATGCATCTGCTATATGGTTAATAGTTACAAAAGGTAGAGTTGGAGAAAGTTATAATGTTGGTGGCGAAAATGAGTGGGAAAATATACAATTAGTAAATTATTTGTGTGAAAGAATGGCATTCTACCTTGGAAAAGAAAAAGATTATTACAAAAAGCTTATTAATTTTGTTAAAGATAGACCCGGTCACGATAGAAGGTATGCAATAAATTGTGATAAGATAAAGAATGAACTTGGTTGGAAACAAAGTGTTAATTTTGAGCAAGGACTTGATTTAACGATAAAATGGTATCTTGACAATCAAGAGTGGGTAAAAGAGATTCAATCTGGTGAATATAAAAATTGGATTGACAAAAATTATCAAAAAAGATAAACTTATTG
>MIAN01000065.1 GCA_001829125.1 Spirochaetes bacterium GWB1_27_13
ATAAGTTGTCTTTTGAGATTTTAAAGTCTAATTTAAAGTCTAATTTATTTTTTTCTATTTTATTTAATTGTTTTATTATATTTTTAGATAAAAAATTAAGATTATTTTGTATTATCAAAACTATTCTCCGTAATAAATAAAATATTAATAAACACAGAGAAAATGCGTTATTTTTATATCAACCAGCGTAATCTGTGCCCTCTATATTGATCCGTACTAATCTGTGTTATATTGTGGTATTTCATTGTAATTAAACCCTGATTCTTTTATTTTATTGTTTACAATTTTTAGTATAATTTTAGTTATTTCATTATTAATTTTATATTCTTCTTTACCAAAAGAAATATTGACCTCAGGATAAGCAATTTGTTCAACCAAAACTATACTATCTTTTGAAGGTATCAAAAAATAAAGAGATTCTTTAAATTCTTTTTCCATTGTCATTAATTCGTCTTTTATTCTAATATTCTGACTTTGGAGTTTATAAATCGCCATTTCTATCTTTTCTGTAAGAATAGGGTTTAATTTTTTTGTTTTTTCAAGTTTTTGGATATTATTACTAATTTCTGTCATTTTATCTTTATATTTTAATATAGAATCTTTTAATTCTTCTATAATCTCAAGTTTTTCTGGTTCAATGCCAACTGAGATTTTAGTTTTTATTCCAGATATATTACCAAGTTTTTTGCATCTTAGGCTTCGACCAATAATACTCTCGCCTCCGATAATTTCTGCTCTTTTTCCAACCAATATTACATTTTTGTTTACTTTTAAGTTTGAGTTCATAATCGCTTCTTCTGCAAAAATATTTCCTTCACAGGTAATATTTGCACCTTCTATAAACCTCGCATAAACATCACCTTTACAAATTATTTTGCCTTCTGTGTTACCATTGATGCCAGCTTTTAATATAACATCCTTTTCTGATTCGATAATAACTCTTCCGACACTTTGATTAATTTGAATAATACCAGTTGCTTTCACTGTAAACCCGTCAAGGATTGTCCCTTCAATCGTAATACTTCCATTAAAATCAATATTCCCAGTCTCATAATCAACATTTTTTAAAGTTAAGTGAGGTTCTACGCTAATAGTATTATTTTTTAGATATACATTTCCGTCAATTAGTGATATTATTTTTAGACTATCTTCTGATAAAACAGTATTTTGTCCTATCTTTATATTTTGATTTTCTATTTTTTTGTATGGAATAGTTTCTCCAAAAAGGTTAATTCCTTCTCTACCATCGATTGGAGGCATAATTTCGGCTAAAACATCTTCTTTTGCTTTGTTTTGAATAAAATTTAATTCTTTTAAATTAATTCTTCCATATTCATCTATTAAAAATGGTTTACCTGGATTTGTATCAAAGTTAAATTTAATTATAGATTTTTTTTCGTCAATTGGAATTAATCCTTCTGCTACTTTTATATCCATCTCAAAAAGGTTTTTTTCTATTATTTCGTCTATAATTTTCTCGTTTATACCATATTTTATGTTGGATAACTCTAATTCTTGTAAAATATCATTTTTTGTTAGTTCGCTTCCTTCTTTTTTTGGTTTTTGGATATTTACAAAGGCTGACATCTTATCATCTGATATTTTTACATCAATTACAGCTCTATAATTAGCACCCTCTGCCCATTCCACCAAAATTTCTGGTTTTGCAGACGCTTTTTTTACTATCTCACTAATTTTTTCATAGCTTACCTTTGGAATGTTTAATATTTTCATTCTGTTGATAATTTCTTCTGGGTAAACAGGTATTCCGTTACCTTTTGGAGGAAAAACGATTAAATTTGCAAAACCATCTTTATATTTTATCTTAAAATAGCCATGAGCATTATCAAAATCATCTGTAAGCTTATTAAAATTTTTACTTGTATCTAAATAAACTTTAATCTTTATTTTATCATTTTGCTCTATAATTTCGTAATTTAAGTCATTTTTATTCTTTTTGAAATGGTTAGCAGCTTTTTCGAGTGCCTCTGATAAATTTTGAGCAATTATTGTTATAAATTTTGAATTTTGAGCCATATTTAATACCTAAAAGATTAAGGAAACAATGGGTAAGCTACTCATTGTTTCCCTAAAAGCGTTATTTATCAAAAGTAGTCATTAAAAGAACAGCTTCGCTACTTATAACTTCATTGTTTTTTATAGGTTTTAAAGCTCGAGTTTTAGTTACTGCTTCTTTTGGGTTTTTTGATACGACATAGTAACCCATGTCATTATCGTAAGTAAAAGAAGGTATTTTGTCAATCAAATCGTCTTTTGCTGCAATTACTTGAAGGCTTTCTATACCAAAAGGAGGTTCTACACTAAATTGACCAAGACTTAGCCATTTGTTTGTATCATCAGCATTCACATATCTAATAAAATTTCTTTTTAAATTATCTGCACCAGAGCCTATCTCAAGTAGGTAAGAATATTTATCAGTATCTTTAACAACATGCCCTACTATATAAAAAAAACCAGGACGATTAATTTTAACAAAAATTTCTACCTCTTCACCTTGTTTAAAAAGTAAATTACTTTTTCCTTTATTTGTGCTTATTTCTATCTTAAAATCATTAGACACAACATACCCATCGGTCAATAATGTATCAAAATCAGGCGATTTAGGCTCATATTCGTAATTTTGGTAGCTTTTTGGTAAAAATTTGACTATTTTTGTCATTAATACATTGTTATCTTTATCTGTCAAATTGTAAATTACTTCTATATGGTCTTTTAATATATTATAATTACCTTTTAGAAAAAAGTCTGCATAATAAACATTGTCTGTTGTTTTTATATATTTTGAAACATAATCTTTTATTGCACTTCCAAATTGTGTTATTCCACTTGCCTGTTTTGCAGAAGGAGGAAAAATATAGACATTTGTTTTATCAATCCCAGCAGTAAGTTTTTTTGCACCCATATCGATTGTATCTATTGCATTTTCTAACTCTAAAATTTTAGATTTTATTTCTCCATCTGATGTGTCCAATTTTGGAATATTTGTACTACCAAGAAAAATTGTTACAATTTTATACTTATTAAAAGAATAAATTTTAGAAAATAGTAAATTTAGTGTTTCAATTTTTTCGGCACTTGTTTGTTTTTGGTTTAGAATGTTATTTAATTTTTGAATTTCTTCTTTTAATGAAGAAAGTTTTGCTTCATAAGAATTTAGCGAAGTTTTGGAGTCTAATATTGACTCTGTTTTATATTTAAAATTCTTATCATTAATTTTTAAAACATTGTATTTAACACCGATAATTGGTAATTCTGATTTAGTTTTAACAATTGACTCTGTAAATTCTTGACTTGAAGAATTACCAGTTTTTGAAAACTCCGTCATTATTTGAGAAAATTGACTTGATACCTCAACTTCTATTTGTGAAGAAAGGTCGTTTAAAGCAAAAAGTTTTGCTTCAATCTCATCTTTACCATAGCCCACCCCTTTTATTTCTATAGAATAAGCTAAATTCAAACATAAAACTAAGAAAAAAATAAAAATAGTTTTTCTTATCATAATTTTTTTATCTCCTTATAACACAGATTCGCACAGATTAAATAGATTGACACAAATTAGATTTTTTATACAAAAAATCATAATCTGTGCTGATTCGTGTTATAAATTCTATCAAAAAAAAATAATTTTGTCATTTAATTTAATTTTTTTTTGATTTTATTTAAATAATATTTTATAATGATCTATATGGAAGAAATACAAAATAAAAATAAAATTGATAACGACGATCCTCTTGATCCTATATGGAAAGAAATACAAAAAGATTTCGTTTTAAAAAAATATGTTTTAAAAGAAAACATAAGAGAACAACTTGTACCTCAATCAAAACTAATTTATGCAAATGTAAAAGATGGTGATGATTTTTCTAAAATATTCTACTCGTATATCACTTTTCATCAAATACATTTTCATCTAAAAAACTATATACTCTCTACGAAAAAAAAGTTTAATGGGTATAAACGCGAATTTATTGATATTTTTCAAGATATATTTGTTGATAATTTTTTGATATTTAAAGAGCTTTCAAAATATTTAAAAGAAGATTATTTTCATTATATGAATCTTTGGCTTGATGGATTTTTTTTGTCTCTATTTAGAAAATATGTTGGTGAACAAAAAATAAAAAAACAGAGGATTCAGCCAGAATTATTTTTTGCAGTTATACTTTTTTTAGCATTGCCAAAAATTTCAAAATATTTTAATGATGTTCCTTTTACTTCTATAATTCAATTTCAAGAAGCTACTCAAAAAGATTGGGAAGAGGCTTTAAATATTATTGATAAACTTGATTTAAAAGAATACCTAAATTCTGATTGTAATAAAGTTATAAGAGATTTTTTGTTAATTTTTATGGATTTGAATGTATTAATTAATGATGATGGTAATTTTTATTTCGATGATGAAGGGACAGTAAAATGTCTTGATTTTATGGATATTCTTTCTAAAAAAACAAATGAAATGATTGCTAATATCAAAAAAATAAGAAAAAATTTATTTAAAGAATAGTTGTTAAAGATTTAATTTATACTCAACGAATTTTAAATGGTAAATGGATTATTTTTCTAATTCTTAATAAAAATGGACTTAAGAACATTGTTATAATTGAGTTTTTAGAAGTGTTTGAGTGTACTACTAATTTTGTGGAAATTTCTATGATTTATAAGAATGTAAATTTTATTTTATTTTTAATATATTTCTTGTATTTTTACGTTGGTTTTTATGCTTTTTTTAAAAATAAAAATTCAAATACAAATAAATTTTTCTTTTTACTTTGTTTATTTTTAGGTTTTTCTGCTATTTTTAAGTCAATTGGCTTATTTTTTGAAGATAGTTTACTTCGATTAGTAATTCATAAATTAAGCTTTGTTTTTCTTACATTTTCTCCTTTTTTTTCATTATTATTTCATCTTGCCTTAGCAAATAAGGATTATTTATTTAAAAATAAATTATTTATCTTTTTAATATTGATTCTGCCAATAATTTTTAC
The DNA here is from genome assembly GCA_001829125.1 of Spirochaetes bacterium GWB1_27_13. Classification (GTDB taxonomy): domain Bacteria; phylum Spirochaetota; class GWE2-31-10; order GWE2-31-10; family MWDO01; genus GWC1-27-15. The sequence goes on from MIAN01000065.1 coordinate 5,007, forward strand.
ATTACTAAATTTTTTTACGAATATCTATGATTATTTTATTTCTTATACTAAAATTCCTCGTAATTCTATGTTATTTTGGATATTTTTAATTTTTTATGCTTCTTATCCTATTTTTGGGATGATTTTTGCTACAAAAGTGAAAATAAATAGTAAAATTAATAAAGAGAAAAAACAAATTAAAGTAATTTTATTTGGTCTTATTTTTAGTTCTTTTTTTGCTATTTTACTTGATATTGTTTTACCTATATTTGGTATTGATAAATTTGCTACATTTTTTCACCTTATTTTTTTATTTTGGGTATCATGCATCTTGTATTCTATAATTAAATATGATTTTATGGTTTTTTCTATACAAATTATAGAAAAAGATGTAATTTCAAAGATTAATGACTTTGTAATACTTATAACTAGTGATGGTAAAATAATAGAAACAAACCTATATTTAGAAGATGTTTTAGGTTATACAAAAGATGATTTATTAAATGAAAATTTTAATCTTTTATTGGTAAAATATGAAGAAAAAATAAATTTTACTTTAATCGAAAATTATACACAACTCAATGATTTAGAATTATTTTTTATAAAAAAAGATAAGAAACTGATTCCTGTAAAAATATCAGTTTTTGAAATAAAAGATAAATTTGATGATTTTATTTGTTATCTTATTATTGGCAAAGATATTACAGAACAAAAACTAATTGAAAAAGAAATTTCTGAAAGAAAATCTTATGAGGATATGTTAAAAAAATATGAATTTCTGGCAAATACTTCAAAAGATTTTATGACTTTGATAAATAAAAGTTTTGTATATGAAGCGGTTAATAAAGCGTATTGTGAGGCTATTGGCAAAAATATAAATGAAATAGTAGGAAAATCTGTAAGCGATATTTGGGGTAAAACAGTTTTTGAAGATTATATTTATCCATCATTAAATGAATGTTTTAAGGGAAAAGAAGTAAGATTTAATGATTCATTCTATTTTGGTAAGATTGGATTTAGGTATATGGAAGTTATTTTTTATCCTTATTTTGATAATGAAGGAAAAGTAACTCACAGTGTAGTATTTTCTCATGATATTACAGAAATGAAGAATGCCGGAGATAATTTAAAAAAAGGAAATGAATATCTCGAAATGAAGATACAAGAAAGAACTAGTGAATTAGAGCATATAAACATAACACTATTGAAAGAAATATCAGAAAGAAAAAGAACAGAGGAAGAATATAAAAAAGCAAAAGAGCAAGCAGAAATTGCGAATAAATCAAAAAGTGTTTTTTTGGCAAATATATCTCATGAAATAAGGACTCCGCTAAATGGAATAATTGGCATTACAGATTTACTTCTTGATATGAATTTAACGGAAGAACAAAAAAGATATGCGGAAATTGTTAAACTTTCATCAAATACATTATTGACAATAATAAATGATATTTTAGATTTTTCTAAGATAGAATCTGGAAAATTTAACATTGAAAATACAGCTTTTAATTTATGTAAAGTTGTAGAAAATTCTATAAATATAAATGCTATAACAGTTTATAAAAAAGGACTAGAATTGATTTCTAAAATTGATAATAATATATCTGATACCCTTTTGGGCGATCCTGTAAGACTTAGACAAGTTTTGATAAATTTAATCAACAATGCCATCAAATTTACGGATATAGGTGAAATTGTTGTGACTGTTGAGTTGGTTGAAGAAAAAGAGCAATTTATAAAACTCCTTTTTAAAGTTAAAGATACTGGTATGGGTATTTCTAAAGAAAATATAGATAAACTTTTTAAAATGTTTTCTCAACTTGATAATCCTGGTTTAAAAAAATATACTGGTACTGGGCTTGGGCTTGTTATTTCCAAAAAAATAGTTGAGCTTATGGGCGGTGAAATAGGAGTTGAAAGTGAAGAAGAAATTGGCTCTACATTTTGGTTTACAATTACTTTTGAAAAAATTTTAATTCAAATAGAAGAAGAATCTACCAAACAAGTATGTAAATTTGAAAATAAGAATATTTTCATAATAATTGAAAATGAAGAGTTAAAACAATCAATTAATCATTATTTATCTATTTCTGAATGTTGTGTAAATAATTTTAATGATTTTAATGACGCTTTTGAGTCATTGAATTCGTTTACGGATCAAAATAAAAAAGTTTCGTTAATTATTATAAATGATAACCAAAAAGTTGATAGCCCATATAATTTTGCAAAAAAAATAAGAAATAACCCAAATTTTAACTACATAAAATTACTTTTTTTATCTTCGCCTATAATTGATATAGAAAAAATAAACTTAAATAAAATTTTTGATAAGAATATTCTCAAACCTATAAAGAAAGATGAATTTTTAGAATCAGTTACTTTGCTTTTGAAAAATCAGGAAGAGCATAATATAGATGATAATAATATAAAAAATGATATAGATAAAATAGAAACTAAAGAATCTATATCTAATATAAAAAATAATAAAAAAGTTCTTGTCGCAGAGGATAATGATGTAAATCAACTATTAATAAAGCATTTATTAACTAAAATGGGTTATGAAGTTGATATTGCTAACGATGGATTGATTGCTTCTCAAATGGTGACAGAAAAATATTATATTATTTTATTTATGGATTTACAGATGCCTAATATGAATGGTTATGAAGCAACAAAAAAGATAAGAGAAATGGGGATAAATATTCCAATAATAGCAGTTACGGCAAATGCTTTTAAAGAAGAATTTGACAAATGTTTTGAGGTTGGAATGAATGATTATATTGTAAAACCATTTAAAAAAGAAGATTTTCAAATAATTTTTAAGAAATTCGATATCTAACTTCATAAATTTATGGAAACAAGGGGTAGATACCCCTTGTTTCCATAGTTTATTTAAATATTATCCAAATCTTTATCAATATCAATTAAGATATTAAGAAATTTTTTTCTTATTTCTTTGGCAAAAGGGTTTTCTTTTTGAATTGTATAAAAAAGTTCGTCAGTTTCATAATGCAAAATATTGTAAACCCCCAAAAGGCAGTCAAAGGATTTTGTTTTTAAAATAGAATCTTTTACACCAAAACGAGTCAAACCTCTACCTACAAAATGTGTTAAAGCCTGAACCATTGCCATTTCTTTATCATGTTCTTCTGGTGTTTTTATATAAACATTTAATTTAAGATTTTTTTCTATGAATGATTTTACGCATTCAAATTTAGTTCCTCTAACATCAGATAAAACAATATTTAAACCTTCTATTCCATTTTTTGCACTTTGAGGTCCAAAAAGCGGGTGAGTTCCAATAATTTCTATTGTTTCTGGTAAATATTTTTTCATTAATTCGATTGGTTTTATTTTTACAGAGCAAACATCTATAACTAAAGCATTCTTATTAATAATATTTTGTATTTTTAATAGTGTGTTTTCTATAAATTGGACAGGAATTGCTAAAATTATTATATCTTTTTTAACGCATTCTTCTAAAGTTGTAAAAAAAATATTATTATCTATATGAAAATCGCTTATATTATTATCATAAACGTATATTTTAAAGAAATATGATAAATATGTTGAAATAAACTTTCCAAAATTACCAAAACCAATGATACTTATCTCATTTTGCATTTTTTTCCCCATATTAATCTAAATTTGGATTTAATATTTAGTCAAAGAATTTTACGGAAGAAATATTTGTATTATTATATACTAAAAAGTGTTATTTAGTCAAGTTAAGTATAGATATTTTTTTATATACGAATTGACTCATAAAAAAAGTAACTTTAGGAGTAGTATAAAATGTAAAAAAGAGTATCGTTGACTCACAATTAATGTAAC
>MIAN01000066.1 GCA_001829125.1 Spirochaetes bacterium GWB1_27_13
TTTTGAAATAAACTATGATAATTAAAAAAATAAATATTATTATTGATAAAATTAAACAAATCCATACTAAATAGTTAAAAACAATCAAATTTAATCCAAAGTGTAATTTGTTTAGTAATGTTTTTATATTGCCAGATAAATCTGTAATTATTATATTATTATTTGTTTCGTTGACAAATATTGCTTTGTCGTTTGTTATTTTGAAATTTTTAAATAAAACATTGTTTTTAAGTTTGTCTTTTAATCTTAAAGAAGAAATAATAATTTGCCTATCATTGCCATTCAATCTATAAATCCCGTTGTCAATTAAATCGCAGTAAAATAAATTATTTTTACTATCACAATCAAGTCCATAAGGATATATATTTTCATTTGAATTAGTTAGGATTTCAATTGTTGATATATCACCATTTTTGTTTACTTTATAAATCTTTCCGTCTTTTTTTGTAAAAGCCATTTCTTGTTGGCTTATCATTGCAATATTTATAGCTTCAAGAGTTTGTGTTGTAAAAATTTTTTCTTCGTTTGTTTTGTCAATATCTTTTCTTATGAGAATGTTTTTGTCATCTTCCTTTGTTAAATAGTACAAAAAATCTTTTTTTAAAGTAAGAGCAACAATTTTTCCATCATAAAATAAATCTTTATTTGTATTGTTTTCTTTTTTATAAAGGTATTCTACTATGTTTTTATCAAATTTACCATCAGGTGTATATCTTTTTATTTCTTCCTTTTCAACTGTCCCATCATCTAAGTTTTTTACAAAATTATAAACATAAATCCTATCATGGCTATCGACTTCCAATCCCCATATTTCATAAAAAGAATCTTTTTCTCTCTTTCCACCATTAATAATCCATAATATTTTGCCATTAGTGTCTGTTTTTATTAATCGCCTCAATCTATTATCTACGATATAAATATTATCTTTTGAGTCTATTTGAGCAAAATAAGGAAAAAATAGATTAAATTCTGCCGTAAAAGGATTTTTTGTTAGTATAGATGAATTAAATATAGTAAAACTAATTAAAATAAAAAAAATAAATACTAAAATAGGCGTAAAAATATAGGTTTTTCTCATAATTTTCTTCTTAAGTTTAAATAAAAATGTTTTTAAAGTATAATATTAGAATGGTTATCTTGTCAATAAATTAAAATAATTTTGTTTCTTGATATAATTTTTAAGAAAGAATGAATATTTTGATTAAAAACTGAGATGAAACATCCATCAAGCGTATCAAGGATATAAAAAATATTAAGGTCTCTAAAAAAATAAAAGATTCATAGTAATATATTTTAGATTTCATAGGAGCAATTCTTAGATGGAATTTACAAATATTTTTTAGTGCTTCTATTAATATACCACATTTTTTTTATATTTCCATTGACCATTTAACAAATTCTAAGTATAGAAACGATTGAATATCTTTAAAATTTACACTATTAATTAAAATTTATTGACAATTAAATTAATGTTGGTTAAATTAAAAAAATGAAGAACAAAATAATTTTTTTTATAATTTTAATATCCTTTTTCTCATGTGATCCACTTGTAAAGCCAACCGAATCCGAAAAACCAAAAGTTTATTATAATTCACAAATTATTGAAGAAGTAATACCAGAAGTTTATACTAATGATGGTGGAATTCAAGGTTCTGGGTCTGGCAGTGTGTATTATTTCACCGATGGCAAAAATAGAGATTTAAGCGATGTGCAATTGGATGACTCTGTTTTTTATTCACAGAATGTAAAACGATATATAAAAGTTAGTGGCAAAGCCTTGCCAATAGCATCTGGTTTTATAGATAGGACTTATCATTCTGTTTTGTTTAGAGCGATTTTTGATGCTACCACTGATTTTTATTTTTCTATACCAGTTGATAGTAACAATGTTTTTACTGGCTTTATTTATTTTCCCAAAAAGGGTAGTTATAAAGTATATTCTTTTAGGGCAATGAATGATTTACTTTATTCGATACAGGGTAAAGTCTCGTCTGTTGCAGAAAATAATTCTACCTTAGTGTTTAATGTTAATGTTATCGAAGAAGTGCCAGAGCAATTCCACTATCTATTGCCTACAAGAAATGTAAATAATGGCAATAAAGAAGTTAGGGATTATGCAAAAAAAATTACTGCTGGCAAAAATACAAATTTTGAAAAAGTTAAAGCACTTTATGAATTTCTTGTGTTTGGTGAAGATAATAATCCTTTTATTTATTCGCCTTACCAAAATATAAACCAAAATCTTACGACAATAAGTTATGAAGATACTTTTATTGCTTCACATTTTCTAAATACTCGAAAAGGTGTTTGTAATGATTTTGCCGAACTTTTTGCAGCAATGGTGAGATCTTTAAATATAAAAGTGCAAAAAAGGTCTGGTACAAAATACGATAACACAGCCCACATGTGGAATCTCGTTGATCTAACTGGTGACGAAACAGTATGGCTTAGGATTGATTCTACTTTTGGGAATACATTCTCAGCAGATGAGAATTACAAAAAATCAGCAGAAATTTATCCGGAGTTTAATAGTACAGATTTTACATTACAACACGATAGTATTTACAATATAGATTTAAAACAAAATTATTAAATTTAGTATGTTATTTTTCTCTCTGATTAATTTATATATAATATTTCTAAACCAATTTTATCATTGACTTTTTTAGTACAGTTGAAGTATAATAATATTGATTAATAATTATCTAAATGATTAATCGACCATATTGTTAAAAGGTATAATTATGAATGAAAAGATAGCCCTTATTGAAGATAATGAAGACACAAGAAATTTACTCGAAAGTTTTTTTGAAATGAGAGGATACATTATCAATAGTTTTAAATGTGCCGATGAATTTTTGGAATACATAGCCGATATTGGCTATGTAGATTGTGATTTAATAATTACAGATATATTTATGGAAGGCACTTCTGGTATTGAAATGATAAATTTTCTTTGTGAAAAAGATGTTTTGAAAGATATACCTGTTATTTTTATTTCTGGAATGGATGATGAAATTAAAATTTTAGAGGCTTACGAAAAAGCAAACCACAGTTTAACTGTTGATTATATTATAAAACCGTTTAATATTTTATTTTTAGACATAAAAATTAAAAATTTTTTAAATTTAAAACAGTATCATACCTCTTTACTTGATGCAAATCGGGACATATCACAAATTAATCTTGAACTTAATGATATTCTTAAAGAAAAAACTTCAGTCAATGACTATTTAAAGGAAAGATTATTAAAAATTATAAATAAATCTGACACCAAAATAAAATCACAGCTTGATGTTGTACGAAAATTACTTCCAACTTTAGCAACAAATGATCTCGGACTTTTAAAATTTGTTTTAAAAATAGTAGAAAATTCCAGACATGTAATAGAAGAAACTATTCTTGGTGGAGTTACAGAGGAAGAAGAAGTCTTTAAAATTTTACCAAAAACAATAGAGCCTTTAAAGACTGCAATAGTTGATTTTGAACTTGCTATAATATCTTTTGTAAATATGGGTATAATAGACGTATCGAGTGTATCTAATCTTAATATAGAAAAGACTTCTTTTTATGAAATACTTTCCAAAATGTACTCTGATGGGGACTTTTCTGCCGAATTATTTAAATCCTTTATCGAAGACGCAAAGTTTAATTTTAAAGGAGGGGAAATAGAGTTGTTTTAATCAAAATTCTCTATTTTTTTTGTATTTCTTTCATGGTTTTAACTATCTTAGGGCATGCAGAATAAATCCATAATTTATTATCATATAACAAATTAATAGTTAGTATAATTTGTTATAAACCTATTAGTATTAGTAAAAACATCTTTATTATATACTAAAATATTTCAGGTTTGTCTTAAATTCAATGATTATTTTTTTTCTAACTCCTTTTAAGTAAATAAGTTGTAAAAAAAAATCATAAAGATATATGAAGTTAGTTTTAACAATATTTTTTAATTAATTCTAACGCAATCATATTGAGAGGCAAAGTTTTATCGACAGCACCGAGTTTTATAGCCTCTTTTGGCATACCAAAGACTACGCAACTATTTTCGTCTTGAGCAATGTTATATGAACCAGACTCTTTCATTTCAAACATTCCTTTAGAGCCATCGTCACCCATACCTGTCATTATTACACCGCAGGCATTTTTACCAGCGTATCGAGCAGCAGACCTAAACAACACGTCAACAGAAGGTCTATGTCTACAAACAAGAGGTCCTTCTTTTATTTCAACATAATATTTTGCACCACTTCTTTTTAGGAGAATATGCTTATTGCCAGGTGCTATCAATGCCATTCCTTGTAAAACGGGGTCTCCATTTTCTGCTTCTTTCACTGAAATTTTACACAAACTATCAAGCCTTTCTGCAAATGACCTTGTAAACAACTCTGGCATGTGTTGTACAATTACGATGCCTGGTATATTTAACGGTAAGGCTTCCAAAAAATCTTTTAACGCCTCCGTCCCTCCAGTTGATGCACCAACAACTATTACTTTATCAGTTGTTTCTGTCAATATTTTTGGTTTTGAGTGTGGAATGATTACATCTGCTGTATATTTAGGTTGTGGATTAAGGTCTTTTATAAATGTAAGTTTTTTTAATCGAGCGTTTGCAGCACCTTTTATGGCATCTATAATTCTAATTTTTGATTCTTCTAAAAAAAGTTTTGTGTTGACTTTTGGCTTTGTGATTATTTCGACTGCTCCATAAGATAAAGCCTTTATTGCAGTGTCGCTTCCTTCGCCTGTAAGACTTGAACAAATTACAACAGGTATTGGATTTTGTGACATAATTTTTCGTAAGAATGTCAATCCATCCATACGAGGCATTTCTATATCCAAAGTTATCACATCTGGCAGCACTTCTTTAATTTTTTCTGCTGCAAAATATGGGTCACTTGCTGTCCCTACTATTTGTATTTCAGGATCAGTTAATAGAATATCTGTTAAAGTTTGCCTAACTATCGCAGAATCATCAACTATTAATACTTTGATTTTATTTGTATATCCCATAAAAATTCCATTCTATATTTATCAAAATGATTTTTTATAAATCGTTGGTATTACATTTTTAACACCTACATCCATGCCAATAATTGTTTCAGAATGTCCCAAAATTAAGTATCCATCATCTTTTAAATTATTTATAATATTTTTTATAATTTTTTCTTGAGTCTTCTTATCAAAATATATTAAAACATTCCTACAAAAAACAATGTTAAATTTAGTACCAATACTATAAGTGTCATCCATCAAATTCATATATCTAAAATTAACTTTTTTTCGTATCTCTGGCACTACTTTTATTAGTTTTTGGTCTCTATCCTTGCTTTTCATAAAATATTTATATTTCAAATATCTTGATAACTCTAAAACACTGTCTTCATTATAAACACCTGCTTTAGCCTTATCAATTACTGGCATTGATATATCAGTTCCAACTATTTCATAATCCATTGTTATTTTTGGATGCTGGGAGATAAACTCCTCCATTATTATAGCAATAGAATATGCCTCTTCACCAGTTGACGATGCAGAACTCCAGATTCTTATCTGGGATTTTCCAGCTTTTACAAAATCGGGTAGAATATTTTCAAAAATGTATTCAAAATGATTTGGCTCTCTAAAAAATTTTGTTACATGAGTTGATACCAAATCGACAAATGTATTAAATTCATTCTCCTTACCTTTATCACTTGTCAAATATTTGAAATACTCATTGAAACTTTTTAAATTAAGCTCTCTAAGCCTCTTTGATAACCTACTCTGGAGTAACATTTTTTTTGAGTCTGGCATTCTTATACCAAATTCTTTTTCGATAAATTCTCTAAAAAGGACCAATTCTTTTTCTGTCATTTCTGGTTGGAAAAACACATTCATACTTACTCTAACTTCTTTCTTTGTGAGAGACCAGTCAGGTTTAAAAAACCTCACAAGTCTTTGTTTTCTTCTTCTTTATTAATTCCTTCTGTCAAAAAAGACAACTCTTTTGCAGAAAATATTTTGTCGACATTTAAAATAATTATAAAATCATTACCTTTTTTACCAATAGCATCAATAAAATTTAAATCAAGATTCATTCCTATTTTTGGAGGAGGTTCAAGTTGAGTTTCTTCAAGTCTAACAACTGCTTTTACTGAGTCTACCAACGCACCAATAATTATTATTTCTTCCTGATAATTAACTTCTACAATTATTATCGTTGTGTCAATTGTATTCTCTGATCCTTCCATATCAAATTTGACCCTTAGATCAATCACAGGTACTACTCGTCCTCGTAAATTGATAACACCTGCCATAAAGTTTGGTGTTCGAGGAACTCTTGTGATCTTAACTAACTCCAAAACTTCTCTAATTTTTAACACATTAAAAGCATAACTATCTTTATTTAATAAAAATGTCAAATACTGCTCTGATTTATCAGTTTCTGCCATAAATAACTCCTTTTTGGGTAATAAATAGATAGAAACAAAACGGAAACAAGGGGTAGCTACCCCTTGTTTCCTAAATAATAGCAATGGTATTGATAGTAATTCCTCTATGGGAATTAAAATCTCTCAAAGTCTTTATCATCATCTTCTTTATCCATATTTAAAACAAAACCTTTTTTCTCTGTATTTTTGTCAATAAGGAGTTTTTTTTGTTCTTCTTTTTGAGAAAAATTATTATTTATCAATATTTTCTTTTTGGGATTTTGGTTAAAATGACGTTGGTCACTAATTTTTTTTTGTTGAATATCTATTTCTTCCTTATTTTCATATCTAAAGAAACTCAAAGCATCCTTTAATAAATTTGCTTGTCCAGAAAGTTCTTCTGAAGTAGATGCAACCTCTTCCGCTCCTGATGCGTTTTCTTGAACTACATTATTTAACTGTAAAATTGCACTATTTATTTGTTGAATACCTTTATTCTGCTCAGTACTTGCAGCACTAATTTCTGCAACAAGTTCTGCTGTTTTTTGAATATCAGGTACGAGTTTTGCTAACATCTCACCTGCTAATTCTGCAATACTAACACTTGTTTTTGAGATATTACTTATC
>MIAN01000067.1 GCA_001829125.1 Spirochaetes bacterium GWB1_27_13
CCATCTATTGGATTATTTAGATATTTAGCAAGTGCTTTATAATTATTATTTTCATAACTATCTTCTTTAAATCCTACGCCACCATAAGCCATATCTGATTTTTCTAATGAGCCATCTGTAAACTCTATTTGTACCTTATAGTAATACATTTTTCCTTTTTCGCAAGTATCCGTAAAATTTAAAATCTTTATCTCATCATTAGTTGTATCAAATCTATATCTTTCATCAGTAAAACTACCAACTGGTGATAAATCTCTATATATTATGTATTTTCTTCCTAAAGAATGTGTGTACCATTCAATCTTTATTTTATCATCATCGATAAAAGATGTTACTATTGGTTTTTTTGCTAATATTTCTTTTGGAGTTCCTATTAATCTTACTTTGTATCTTCCTTGCTTATTTTTGCTATGATCAACAGAAAGCCTAAAATTAATTATTTTCTCATCAAAAACACTTGTATCATTATAAAGCCATATTGAAGAACTTGTTATAGGTACAACACTTTTTCCTTCTTGATATAATAACAAATCACTATTAGTTAAATTGTCAATAAAATCAACTTTTATTTCTTGCATAGAATTTGCTGGAATACTAACGCTATACCAATCATAATCCTCTGTTATATTTCCACTATTATCATTAAAATAATGAATATTGTCATCTTTTTCGTTATTAGGAGCTATAATAGACATTAATTTTGCATTTTCTTTTGTGTCATTATTTCCATTTATATCTTTTATATTACCGCTAATGCCAAACGAAGGCTCTGATAGAGTTGATGTAAGATTATCTATCACAGCTTCAACTTTATAATAATAGAACATAGATGGAGTAGGACTATCAGAATAAGTTAAAATATTTTTATCTGTAATCTCTGCAATTTTTACAAAATCCTGTGTTTGTTGAGTAGATCGATACAATATATATTTTTGTGCAAGACTATGAGGAGTCCATTCTATCTTAACTTGATTATATAGTTCAAAAGATTTTACAATAGGACGTTGTATATTAAAGTCTCTTTCTATTCCCAAATTTATCCTATATTTACCTGATTTATTTATCATTTTTGTACTATCTGGAAATACCCTAAAATATATTTGTTTAGTAACACTACTATTGTTATAAGCTAAACAAGTAGTATTTCCAAAAGATATAGATACCGAATCACCATTCTCCTGAGCAAACATTAAATCACCACTCAAGATATTTGTTGTAACTTGTTCTATCTTGATTTCTCTCATAGAATTAGGAGAAACAACAATGTAATACCAATCTGTATCTTTATATGAATCATCAATAAAATATATACTTGCTTCAATAGCATTTGTTACTTGCGAAACCTTTGCATCCAATTTTTGATCGTTTAATTCATAAATGTCTTTTTTATAACCCGCAACTCCTCGACCATAATCCGAATCCCCAATAATAATAGTATCATCAATTAAAGCCTTAATTTTATAATAATAGAAAGTATCTTTACTAGGCTTATCATCAAAGTTTAACTTGTCACCTCTCCATATTTCTGTAAAGCCATCATTAGAAGATAAACTTCTATACAATACATATTTTCCAAAATCATTTGCAGCCCATTCTATCTTTATAACATCATCTTCTTCAAAAGATTTTACTATTGGGGAAGGAAACATCATTTTCTTTTCAGTTCCGAGATTTAATCTATATTTACCTGATTTATCTAAAGTTTTAGTAGTATTTGGGTAAATTTTAAAATATATGTCACTTGTTACATCTTTATTATTATATAACCAGAATTTATCGCCAGTAGTAACTAATTTTTCCTTACCATCTTCCTGTAAATAAAATAAATCTCCATCATTAATATTAGCTACATTTTGTATTCCAATTTCTCTAATTGTATTAGGAGGTAAAGTAACATAATACCAATCCACATCTTGAAATAAATAGTCCTCCACTTTAAAGTTATACAAATCTCTAAAATAATAAATACTACCTTCAATTTCATTTGAATTTAAAATTGGTAATTTTTTTGCATTTGCCTTATCATCATTTGGCTCATAGAGGTCTTTTTTATATGCACCTATACCATAAGAAGAAGTTGATATTCCTGCACTGGTATTATCATTTAGTATAATTTCAACTTTATAAAAATAAAGTTTATCTTTTATAACATTTGTATCAGTATAAATTACATGCAGGTCAGTATAAACAGTATTCACATCTGTATCAGTTATCTCTATTTTATTTGTATAATTACCAGTTGGTGATTCGTACTTATACAATACATATTTTGAGGCAAGAATATGTTTAGACCACTTTATCTCTATTTTATTGTCTTCTGCAAATGATGTTACAGTCGGTTCGGTAGAAATTAATTGTTGTTTTCCTCCAAAACTTACCATATATTTAAGTTGTTTTTTAGTAACTTTTGTTGTATCAACTAAAATTCTAAATTTTATAAAACTTTTACTAGAGTCATTATTATAAAGTAACTCTTTTTTACCACTTGTTATAGGAATAAGTTCTTTATCTTTTTGTTGGAGTAATAATTCGCCTGCATTATAATCATTCGTACAATCAACTACTATTTCTTGCATAGAGTTGCCATCTAATTCAACAGTGTACCAATCTTCATCTTGGAATATATTTTCATTATCTTTAAAGTAGTGAATATAATCATCGTATTTATCTGTAAGAGTGAGTAATTTTGCATTGTTTTCTGTATCATTTGCCTGTTTATCTTTTATAAAACCAGCAACTCCATAAGAAACTTGAGAAAGGTTTGAGGTAGAACTATCTATTACAGTTTCAACTTGATAATAATAAAATGTGTTTTTATTAAGAGAGTTACCATTTTCATTATCAATATAAGTCAAAATATTTTTATCAGTAATTTCTTTAATATTTGTAAAACCAACAGATTTATTAGTAGACCTATAAATTATATATTTTTGTGCAAGATCATGAGATGCCCATTCTATCTTTATTTGATTATTTAACTCAAATGACCTTACTGTAATATCTTTTATTCCAAAATCTTTTTTAATCCCAAGGCTTATCTTATACCTACAAGACTTGTTTGCTATTTTTGACTCATCAGGAAAAATTTTAAAATATACGGCTTTACTATCTAAAGTATTATTGTATAACCAACAAGTATTACTACAAACATTATTGTTAAACTTAATAGATACTGGAGTTCCGTCCTCTTGAGCAAAAATCAAATCATCGTTTGATAAATCATTAGACGATTTTTCTAACACAATTTCTCTCATAGAATTAGGAGAAACAATTACATAATACCAATCAGTATCCATTAATGGTGTTGTATTATAAGAATCTCCTCTAACATAATGAAAACTTGCTTCAATTGCATTTAAAGATGTAATTTGTGATACATTTTGGTCTAATTTTTGATTATTTATCTCAAAAGTATCATTTTTAGCACCAGCAACCCCTCTTGCAGGAAGAGAATATCCCATAATCACGTTATTATCAACTAATGCAGCAACTTTATAATAGTAAAATTTATTTGGTAAGGGGCTATCATAAAAAAATAAATCTTCACCTTCATGTATCTTTGTAAAATCTATTGTTAAATCAGTTCCCTTATAACTAAGAGCCCCTCTATATAACACATATTTTCCAAAATCATTTGTATCCCATTCTATCTTTATTTTATTTTCTTCTTCAAAAGATTTTACTCTTGGTATAGAAGAAGTCAATTTTTTTTCTGTACCCAAACTTAATTTATATTTACCAGATTTTGTTAAAACCTTATTATTATCAAAATAAGTCTTAAAATATATATCTGCTGTTACATCCGTATTATTGTATAAAAAGAATTCTTTTCCAATATAAATTTTTCTTTCACCACCATTTTTCTGGCAAAAAAGCAATTCTTCGTCAAATATATTAGAAATATTATCTATTCTTATTGATCTAACACTATTTGGCTTAATATTAACGCAATACCAATCTATATCGTTTAATAACAATAGACTATTTTGATTTCTTTTTACAGAATAAATGCTTGCTGATATTGAATCCGTTAATATTTTATTTTTATTTATATTTAATATATCTGCTGTTAGATCATCATTCGCTTCATAAATGTCTTTTTTATAGCCAGCAACACCATAAAAATAATCTGATTGACCTGAACTTGTAGAATCATCTAAGATAATTTCAACTTTATAATAATAAATCTTATCAACAATAACATCAGTATCTAAAAAACTACCAACGGTTTTATCGATAAAATCTGATGCTGCAAACTCTTTATATGGTGTTATAACAGAATCCATTTGTTCAAGAGAATCATATCTATACAATAAATATTTTAAATCACGAGGAATCTTATCCCACTCTATTTTTATTCTATTATCATCTTCATAAGATGTTACTCTTGGCTTTGTAGAAACTATTTTATTTTCTGCCCCAAAACTTAGTTTATATTTAAGTTGTTTTTTGCTAACTTTAGAAGTATTAATTAAGACCTTAAACTTTATAGCAGCATCAGTATTGCTATTATTATAAAGTAACTCTTTTTTACCGCTTGTTACAGAAATAGTATCTTTACCTTGCTGCTGTATTAACAATTGACCTACTGTATAATCATCTCTTGTACAATCAACAACTACTTGTCTCATTGAATTTGCAGGAATATTTATACTATACCAATCTTCTTGATCTTTTAGAATATCATCAAAATAATATACATTTGCTGTAACAGAGCCAGTTAAATCAGCTATAACTCTTGGATTTGCCTCACTATCAGTTGATTCATTTGCATCTTTTTTTAAACCTGCAACTCCATAGCTTGGCTCTGATTTTTCTGATGTATATTGAGAGTTTGCAAATTGAATAGCAACTTTATAATAATAAAATTTTTCAACATCAACTGTATTATCAATAGTATTTGTATCTTTTCCTCTATAAACAATATCTTCTGCTGCATCTTTTTCAATAGAACTACTTCTATATAAAATATATTCTGTTACTTCTTTATTAGGAATACTCCATTCTATTTTTATTTTATTATCTAACTCAAATGAAGTAACTGTTGGTTGTTTTGATACAATTTCTTTTAAAGTACCAAATTTAATTTGGTATCTACCTTGTTTTTTTATCTCTTCAGTATTAAATTTATCATTATCAACAAAAATTTGAAAATCAATATTCTCTGAATTATTAGTGTTATTATATAACCATAAAGATTCGCCAGTCTCAATCAAATACTTAGCTTTATCTTTTTGTTGCAAATATAATTCTTTATTATTAAATCCTAACGCTTTTGTTGATTCATCCAAATTATATGGTAAATAAGATACTAAAATTTCTTGCATTTTACCTGCAGGAACATTTACTTTGTACCAATCAAGATCATCCACTATATTGTTATAACGGCTCTTAAAATAACAAATATTCGCTGTAATTTCATTTGATATGTCTAATACATTTGATGTTGACTCTGTATCATTTAATTCATAATCATCCTTTTTTAACCCTGCAATACCAAAAGCTGGTTCTGATTTATCCGAAGTACAATCATTAAAGACAACAGCAAGTTTATAATAATAAAATTTTGCCACATCCACAGAATTATCATCATAATACAAGTTTGCACCATCATATATTTTTTCTGTAAAAGGACCATTATTTAAAACATCTCTATATAATATATATTTTTTTGCTAAACTATAAGATTTCCATGTTATTTTAATATTTTTCTCAGATTCAAACATCTTAATAGTTGGCTCTTCTGCTTGTATTTGCTTTATCGAACCTTTTTTTAATTTATATACAATTTGTTTTTTTGAAACTTTATTTTCATCTGGGTAAACTCTAAATCTAATATCTTCATTAGCAGTTCCATCATTATATAACCACAAAGACGATCCACTTGTAACAGAATAAACACTTCGTCCCTCTTGTTGAAACAATAATTCTAAATCCGTTGAACAATCAATAATAAATTCTTGTTTTTCGCGTTTAGAAATATTTATTTTATACCAATCATCATCTTTCAAAATATTATTAAAATTATCTTTAAAACAGAATGCGTTAGCTTTAATATCAACTGTCAAATCAGATAATATAGTCTTACTAACTTCTTTACTATCGTTATCTTCAAAACTGTCTTTTACAAGTCCCGCCACCCCATAAGAATAATCTGATTTACCAGATACCCAATCATCAAACTTTACTGCTAACTTGTAATAATAAAGTTTTCCTATGTCTACATTTTTATCAATAAAAGATAATTCTTCTCCTTCGTAAACTATCTTAGAAAAATTATCATTTGCAATTTCATCTCTATAAAGTATATATTTTTTTGCCTTATCATTTCTATCCCATCTAATAACAATAGCATTTTCTAATTCAAAAGAACTCACCACACATTTTTTAGAAGTTTCATTATTTAAAGGATTTTCTGACCTATTCGCAATGTCAAAAAAAGGAGACTGAGAACATGCCACATAAATAATAAAACAAACACTAACTAACAATAATTTCTTTAAATTTTTTTTAGCAAATAAAAACACAAGTCCCCCTTATTTTTTCTCTTGAAATTTTACCATTGTATAAAATTGAAGTTTATAATTTATAAAAAAACGATCATAAAATGTAAAATCAAAATTATTATTTAAACCTATACTAACTAATTGCCTTTTATCCAAAAAATACTCAATGCCAGTAGAAGCAAACAAACTAAAAGCAACGCCAAAGTAATTAGTGTATTTATCAAGATATTTTTGTGTGAATAAGTCCATTTGAACTTGAGGACCTAATCCAACGAATATTTCAAATCTATTAAAAAGTTTAACATCAAAATCTAATGGTGCTTTAAATATAAATGAATTAAGAAGAGATTCTGATAATTTTGGCTTATTTACATATAATGAATATGAAAAAAGGAGAGCAGGTTTTAAATACAATGCGACTTTTTTATTGTCATAGAAAGGTTTTATCCTAACAATTTTAACACCAGTTTCTACATTTATCATCCCAGTTAAAATATTCCACCAATTATCGATAGGAAATGGATAGCCGACAGAGTTATAAATACCTATGTAATTTGATACATATATTTTTTTATCTTTTTCTTTTGTGTCTAATATTATAACTTTTTTCTTTTTATTATTTTCAGTTCCGTCAATTTCAGTTTTACCGTCTCCCTTTATATCTTGCACCACAATTTCATTGTCTTTAAGTTTAATATCTTTATTTATTTGATTATCAACCTCTAAAATCATTTCTTCTATAAATCGACTCAAATCAGTCTCATTTTTTTTTTCTAAATTTATAGTTAAAATAGTTTTATTCTCTACTTTACTAAATAACCTAATATCTGCTATCATATTATTATTTTCAGCAGAAATAAAACCATATATCAAATATCTAATACCTAATATATCGCAAACTTCATAAGCCATGTAATCATTTTTTATTTTTTCCCTCATTATAATAGATTCTTTTGAAACTATTTCAGAAAAACTATGAAAAGTAAAACTCTTACTACTAACACTCAAAAGACTTTGTGTTAATATAGGAGAAATATCAAAACTTTTATACTCTTCTTTACTAGAGTTTACAATAATATCAGAGACATATATATCTATACCACCCTTAGCAGATAAAGATATAGAAATAGAAAGAACAATAATTAATAAACAAATTAGTTTTTTAAAAGAAACAAACATAATCCTCCGATCCAAAAAAAATACAAATTATATTAAAATTGATTCAATATCTTAGGTCAAAAAAAAACCCTCCTTTTGAGGATAAACCTATTTTTTTGTTAAAATAACGAAACATAACAAAAAAACTATCAAATATTTTTATTTTCAAAATAAATATTATAGCACTGTATTATTTATTTTCCTGAATTTATAAAAAAAAATTGTAATTATATACAATATTAAATTTAAAGAATAATAAATATGATTTAAACATTGAATTAATTAGATAAGAAACTTTTTCTAAAAGTCTATTTACGAACAAAAAAACAGAATGTGAATATAAATAAGTTTGAATATTGAATACATTTTTAATCATATTATGGGCGATATAATAATAAAAAAATCAAGAAAAATCAACACTTTCTTTACAAATCCGTTAAGTCAAAATAAATATTAATAGATTTTAATTTTTATTTATCTTAAATACTCTATTTTATAAAATATATCTATTATAGTAATAAATTTATAACAAATTATAACAAAATAATAATATTTAATTAACATATTGAAAATAGAATCTAAATCTTTATGTTATCCCAAATTTTTTTGCAAAAAATATCAATATCTTCATTTATTACATAAGTAAACATATTATCATAATAGGTTTTTTCAAAATTTATTAAA
Organism: Spirochaetes bacterium GWB1_27_13; assembly: GCA_001829125.1. Taxonomy (GTDB): domain Bacteria; phylum Spirochaetota; class GWE2-31-10; order GWE2-31-10; family MWDO01; genus GWC1-27-15. The sequence continues at coordinate 8,349 of MIAN01000067.1, forward strand.
ATTGATTTGTGTTTTTCTGCAAGAGATAGGGCAAAATTTGCTGCTGGTTGTACAGTGAGAGAAGAACCCATTACTAAAAGTAAATCTGTTTTTGGTGGATTGCGATATGCTGAAAAAAAATTATCTGGTAACTGCTCACCAAAAAACACTATATCTGGTTTTATTATACCACCACATTTACAGTATGGTACTTCTCCTTTTTTCAATGATTCTTCTATATTTAAAAGAGAATATTTTTGTCTACAATTTAGACAAGTAGCAGTACTATAAGTCCCATGACATTCTACTACCTTTTTATTTCCGGCTTTTTGATGGAGCATATCAATATTTTGAGTCATAACAAGGCTTATTTTACATTTTTCTTCAAGAAATGCAATAAATTTATGTGCTAAAGAAGGTTTTATCTCTGCACTAACCATTTCTTTAGAAAGATCAAAAAACGGCTTGGGATTTTCTTTAAAATAATTTATTTCAAAAACAGCCTCAGGGAAAGGCAAATTATATTTTTTTGCAACAAAACTATAAAGTCCATTAGCACCTCTAAAATCTGGTATTCCACAATTTGTACTAATACCTGCACCTGTAAAAACTACGATATTGTTTGATTTTTCAAAAAGATTAATTATTTCTTGCAAATTGTAATTATTTGACATGTTTTAGCCCTCCAAAATTTGTTCCAACTCCAAAATATCTTTTATTTCATAAGTTGGTTTAATGTTAGTTGAATTCTTTTTACTTAATGGATTAAACCAGCAAGTATCAATACCAAAATCAAACCCACCTTTTATATCAGATGTCAAACTATCACCTACAATTAGAGTCGTTTTTTTGTCATTATGACTTAATTTATCCAATGTAAAAGTAAAAATCTCTTTATTTGGTTTAGAAAATCCAATTTCTTCAGAAATTATAAAGTCTTTTATATAATCACTTATTATTGAATTATTAAATCTTCCTCTTTGAACAATCGATAAACCATTAGTAATAATAGCAAGTTTATATTTTTTAGATAATTTTTCTAAAATAATTTCTGTATTTGGCAAAAAGAATTGTGTTTTTGATAGAAAATAAAGATAATCTCTAGCAAAATCAGCAGCCGATACTTTTATACCAATTTTTTCAATAAGTTTTTCAAATCTTTCTATTTTTAAACGCTCAACAGTTGTTAGATTATTTTCGAGGTCTTTCCAAAATTGTTGGTTTATTTCATTATAATATAAAAGATAAGATGGTAAAAATTGTAAATTAAATTTTAAAAAAGTATTTTCTAAGGCAACTTGTTCGCTTTTTTCGTAATCGAGTAAAGTACCATCAGCATCAAATAAAATTAGTTCGTAGTTCAAATGCTTGTCCTTCCATTGTAAAAATGAAATTTTAACCTGTATAATCCGTGTTAATCTGCTACAATCCAATCAATCTGTGTTATAATATTTTTTATACTCTAATTTCAATAAATCAGTAGTTAAATCCTCGTTAAATAATTCTTTACTCGCGATACATAAACCTGCTACTATAGTTGCAATTTTCATTGATTTCTCAATTGTATAATCTTGAGTATGTGAATATAAAAGTCCAGAGAAAAAACTATCTCCTGCTCCATTTGAATCTACTAATTTATATGAATCTATAATTGGAGTCTCAATAAATTGACCTTCTAAAGTTAAAGCAGTTGCTCCTTTTGAGCCATGAGTACAAACTACAAGTTTTTTTCCCATACTCATAAGATTTTCCATCACTTGTTTATAATCATCCAAATATGTTGAACTCATCGTTATATAATCAGCATTTTCTGCAAAATCATTAAAATAACTATCATTAGGTTTATAATCCCCCAAATCACACCAAATTTCTTTGTTATGTTTCTTTATTAGAGGAATTAAATATCGTGTATAATTAACTATATTTAAAGCAATAAAATCATTTTCTTCTATTAGTTTTTCAAATTTTTGAAGATCAATTTCTGGTTTAAATGTAGGACTATTTGTTGTAATAGATATTCTTTGTCCATGTTTATCCATTAAATTAATATGTGTATCTGTCCCTGCTGGATCAAAATCATAAACAAAGTTTATTTTTTCTTTTTTGAAATACTCAATAATTTTTCTGCCATTATCATCGTTTCCAATAAAAGAATGAAGAGTTGTTTTCAATCCAAGCCTATTTAGATTAAGGGATTTTCCAGACCCCATGTGACCAATTGTTGAATATGAACTACTACTCCATAAATGTTGTGTTTTTGGTTCAGGTAGCTCATTTAAATTAACCAGAGTACAATAACAAGTTCCACCTACAACAAGAACTTTATTTTTCATTTTTCTTCCTTAAAATAGCAAAAACATTGTATAACAGAAATTAATCAGATTGTCAGAGATTAAAAATTCTTAATTATTGGATATATAAAGAGTTAATTTGTTAAATTATTCCACTTAAATATTGATGGATTTTTGTTAAAGCTTCTTTATTAGTGTCCCACTTCAGATAATTTAATGCTTCTTCATAACTTACCCACATAATCTCAGAATGTTCTTTTTGACTAAATTTAACATCTATGTCTTCAACTTCAAAAGCAAAAACGTATTCTGTTATCACTTTGTCATTTACATTAAAAGTAAAAGTGTATTTCACATCATACATTTTTTTTACTTTTAGATACCCTGCTTCTTCCATTACCTCTCGTCTTGCAGCATATAAAATTTCTTCGCCTTCTTCCACTCCACCAGTGATAGGTTGCCAAAACCCTCCTCTTTCTTTGAGTCTTTTTAAAAGAAGATATTTTAATGTGCCTTTATCTTTATAGAATAAAATTACTTCTACCTGTATTGGAAGTTTTGCCATATTTTTACCTTAAAAATTAATTATTATAACACAGATTAATCGGATTGCCACTAATTAACACGGATTAACTCTTGTGACTATTACAACAACTGTATTTAACTCTTAGAATTTGTGACAAACCAAAAACTTTTTGGTATAATTCGAATCTTCAAACTATAAAATAAAAAAATTAAACTATTATGTCAACCAAATTTTATAAATTACCAATCTTTAATCATTTGATTATAATTTTCAATTTAAATTCCACAATCTTATTAAGAATAAATTAAAATATCAATTTAATATATAGATTTTTGATAAAAATTCCGAAATTCCAATAATTTTAAAAATATATTCAAATGCTTATTAAAAGCCTTTAAATATATGATTTTTGCACAAAATAAAGAGTTTAAATTGAAATATTCGAAATTAAAAAAAATATTTAAAAGAATTAGAGATTTATTTTTCATTTTAATAGAAGACCCTGTTTTTAGAATAGGTTTTTTAATTATTTTTATTACTTTTTTATCTATGATTTTGATCTTTATTGTAGAAAAAGGTAAAAATCAAAATATAAAAACTTTTTTTGATTCTTTTTGGTACACAATTGTAACGCTAACGACTACTGGATACGGAGATATAACACCTGTTACTGTAATGGGTAGAATTGTAGGAATTATGATAATGGCATTCGGCTTAGTTGTAATTGGTTCGGTATCTGGTCGTATTGCATCGTTTTTAATAGATAGACAGTTAAAAAGAGGAAGGGGGTTATTAAAATTGAGAAATTTGAAGAATCATTTTATTATTTGCGGATGGAGGACTGATTTTGAGAATATAATTGATGGTATTATAGAATCAATCAACAATTTAGATAGGTCTGATATAGTTTTAATAAATAATACCAAACAAGAATATATGGAAATATTTCTATCAAATCCAAAGTACAAAATTATAAATTATATACAGGGTGATTATATAGAAGAATCTGTACTTATTAGAGCAAATATAAAATTGGCAAGCAAAGTTTTAATTTTAGCAGATCAATCTCTTCCTGGTTCTGCGATAGAAGTTGATTCACGAACTGTAATGGCTGTACTTACGATAAAAAATTTAAATAAAGATGTTTATGTTGCTGCTGAAATTATAGACGAAAAATTTGAAAAATATTTAACAGTTGCTGATTGTGATGAGGTTATTTTAACAAAAGAATATGTAAGAAAACTTTTAATCAACGCATCTTGTGGCACTGGGGTTAGTAGTGTAATTAGGGATTTACTTTCTTTGGAGAATAAAAAAGGGATTATCATATCTGATATTCCTCCAAATTTTATAGGCGATAATTATAAAAATTTATTTGATCATTTCTTAAATCAAAAAGAAACGATCTTAGTTGGAATTCTTGAAAACACTGGAAATTTTTATAATAGAAAAAAAGAAGCACTAAATGAAGCCCAAAAAAGTCCAGATATTTCAAAAATTGTTGATAATCTAAGAAAAGTTAAAGAATTAAAAGCAAACAACTCTATTTTAGTACCAGAATTTGACTATATTGTTAAAAAATATTCTAAAGCAATATTAATTGGAAAAACAGACAATTTTTAACTATACTAAAATATTTGTAATTTGTTACAAATTCTAAATGTTAAATACTTTTACTATATATATTTACATGATTTAATCTGTGTCAATCTAAGACAATCTGACTAATCAGTGTTATAGGAGTTGTTGTGGAAAATGAAATTGTATCAAAATTAAAAAATATAATAATATTCAATGATTTTAAAGATGATGAAGAAAAACTTCTAAAATTTTCTCTTATAATGAAAAAAGAAAAATTTGTGGCAAAAGATTATATAATTAAAGAAGGCAATGTTGGAGATAAATTATATATTCTAAATAAGGGAAGTGTTAAAATTTTAAGACACACTCTAAATAATGAAGAATATACAGTAGCAATTTATAATGATAAAGAAAATATCTTTTTTGGAGAAGTAGGACTTGTTGATAATGAAAGACGCTCAGCATCAGTTATAGCAGAAACAGAATGCGAAGTTTTTTCTGTTGGAAGAAAAGACTTTCTAACTCTTTGTGAAGAAGATACCCTAATGGGCTACAAAGTAATCTTACAAATAGCAAAACGCATTTCATCTACTCTAAGAAAAATGAATCGCGATGTAATTATCCTATTTGAGGCTTTAGTAAATGAGGTAAATGGAGAATTATAACCCCAATTCTTTTTTAATCCATAAGAGTTGTAAAGTATTGGGTGAATTTTTTACCATATCGTAGTAACAATCTTTCATTCTTTGCAAATAAACAAAGTCTTTTTTATTCTTTTTGTATTCCAAGAAATTTCTTAAAAACTCAGCAAAAGTAGGAACTTCTTTACCAAAAGTATAATTTGTCAAAAGTTCGTATATTTTAAATAGGTTATTATCAGCTTCATCAAACGCATCTTTTTTTATATGTAAAAAAGTTAGAGATGTAAGAGGAAAAATAACATTTGCAAAATCAACCACAGTTCGAGTCGAGCTAAATTCTTTTTTGTATAAAATGCTTTTTTGATAACTTTCGATAGCATTATCAAATTTATCTAATGTTAAATACAAATCTCCAAGATTTTTATATATCATCCCAAGTTCTAATCTATTATCTATTTCTTCACAAATTTTTTTGGAAAGTAGATTTGCTTCCAATGATTTTTGATAATCTTTGTTTTTTAAGTATAAATAAGCCAAAGTTGAGTATAAATGAGCCATTTTTAAAAAATTATTAGTTTTTTTACCAATTTCTAATGCTTTCATTATATATTCAACTTGATATTCTGTATCAACAAGAGGACCTGTGCCAAGACAAATTCTTTCATAAAAAAACATTTTTTGATAATCATTTGTTATCAAAGTTTCACATATATTTAGAATACCAAATATTGTTTTTAAATCTTTGTTAATTTTTTTATAATAAACACTACAAAACCAATACCAATATAGTAAAAAATTATTTTTGTATTTTTCATCTATATTATCTAAAGATTCTATTATTTTTTTTGCCATCAAAAATTTATCAATAAATTCTTTATGTTTTGGCTCTAAGACTAAATTTTCTTTTCTAATTAATATATCAATATGTTCTGCATAAATATAAATAAGTAAAATTTTATTCTTTATTTTTTCAGCAATGACTAAAGCCTCATTTAAATAAGTAGTGTCCATATTTTGATGATAAAAGAAATTTTTAATATTAAATAACGCTACTTTTTCTAAAACTACAAAAAAATCATTTTTTATTTTTTGTGAATAAGATAATGCTTTTTCATAAAAAGTTCTAATATTATTTTCATGAAAAAATAGCGATTGTGCATAAAAATAATAAATTATATCGATTGAAAGCTTAAATTTAACATTTATATAAAAAAATATTCTTGTAGCTCGAAAATCCTTAAATTTTAATTCTTTTTCATTAAAAATTATAACATCATCAGTTTTAGATTGCTCTTTTTCGGCAAAATAGAGAGACTTTGCAAAACATTTTTTTGCAGTTTCAAAATCATAAGTTTCTCTATATTTCATAGCAGCCAAAAAATAATAATAGACAGTTTCAAAATAACTTTCTGCTTGTTCAAAATGATAAGCAATTATCTCATAAATAAAAAACAAATTATTTTCATATTCTTTTAATAAACAATTCGCAATTTTTAGATGAATTTCTTTCTTTTTCTTTTCAACAACGCTATTATACAAGGCTTCTATTGTTAATTGATTATTAAAGTATAAAATTTGATCATTATTGATATTTTTTGTTGTAAAATATCCTTTTTTAATTATATTTGAAATTATATTATCAATATTATCAAATTCTACTATTTTTTTTAGAATATCGAGTCTAATTGTCCTACCAAAAAAACTTGATATTATTAGAATTCTTTTTTCTTTAAAATCAAGAGTATCTATTTTATTAAGTATTAAATTTGTTAAAGATTGTGGATTTATTTTATCTTTTTGAATATTTTCCTTAATATAATAGTTATTTCCAATATATTCTATAAATCTATTCTTATTAAGAGCAGTAATTATCTCAATTATATAAAGAGGATTTCCAAGAGAATACTCATAAATATAATTATTAAGTTTATTATCAATCTTTCCTTTTAATAAAAATTCTAATAATTCGTTACATTCAAAATCACTCAACCCTTTTAGTTCTATAATATTATAATCATTAGTTTTTAAATTAAAATCTGATTTTTTTGTCAATAAAAAGAATATATTTGATTTTTTTAAAGTTCTCAATAAATATTCTAATAATTCTAATGAAATATCGTCAATATAATTAATATCATCAATAATAATGACTATCTTTTTTATTTTTGAGATAATATTTAAAAAAATCCTAAAAGACTCAAAGATTGAATGTTTTGTTACAGAAGTATTATGTTGGTTAAAAAAATCAAAAATTAAATTACTTTGTTTTTCTATTTCTGTTTTATCTTTACTATCTTTTACCCAATCTATAATTAAAGCAAAATTATTATAGATTTCTTTAAATGGTTGCCAATAAAACTGTTTTGTGTAAAGACTTCCACCTGTAGAAAAAATAAAAATATCATCTTTTTCAATATGATTTAAAAAATTTTCAACAATTAATGATTTTCCAATTCCACTTTCACCACTCAATATTATTAATTTCTCTGGATTTTCTTTTTCATACTCGTTTATTATTAATTTAAGTTCATTATCTCTTCCTATCATTATTTCTTTTTGAATTACAGTTGGTTTTAACTCTTTTTTGCTTAATAATTTGTGAAGCGTCAAACTTTGATTTTTATTTTTAACCTTTACAGGATTTAGCGTTTCTACATTGATATAGTTTTTTACTTTTTGATATAACTCATCGGATAGTAAAATTTCTGACGGTAAAGCCTCTTTTTGGATTCGTGAAGCAGTATTTACAGTGTCACCTATTATAGTATAATCCATCCTTGATTCACACCCGATATTTCCTAAAATCAAGTCTCCGCAATGGATACCAATAGTAACATACAAATCAAAAGAATACTCCCCTTTTAACTGAATATTTAAAGAATTAATAGCATCTTGCATTTCAATTGCACAAAAAGTAGCAGAGAGTTCTGGAGATTCAAAAGAAGAGATGCCAAACACACAAAGAAGGCAGTCACCTATAAATTTATCAACATAACCATTGTATTTTTCCACTATTCCAATAAGGGAAGCAAAGCATTTATTTATAAATTCAACAACTTCTTCTGGCTTTAGTTTTTCTGAAATGGCTGTATATCCAGAAATATCAACAAACATTACGGTAGCATATCGTTTTTCTACTAACTCAAAAATATTATCTTCAAAATTTGTTATTTTTTCTAAAACACCTTTTGGAAAATACTTTTCTATCTTATTTCTATTTAATCTGTTATCTGCCATAAATATACCAAAAAACTCTTTGTTTTGTAAAAAATTCTATAATATTTAATCTTTACTGACAATTGTTCAAATTGTCAGTATATACCTTAAAAGCTTACCTCTATTAATTCATTTATATCAAATAAATTATACGAAATATCAATTTTATTATTTATTGACCAGTAAAAGCATTTAAGTATATAATACTTATTTTTAATGGTTTTCTCCAAATTAACATAGATTACACTCTTTTTTATCAAAAATCATAATCAAGGTAATCCATTTCAATCCATATAATCTGTAACAATCTAAAAAGTCTGTGTTATATTATACTTAGAATTTATTAAATAGTCAATGAAAAAAAATAAAAAGAATGTTGACATAATAATATACTAAATTTTTTTTACTACCTCAATATTTCTATTTTTCTAATACAATTTCATCAAACAATATATTGTCTCTATTTAAAGCATAAATAGAAATTTTATTTTCTTCAACAGCTACTTTAATATAATGAACTCTCATAAATCCTTTTTCAATATACCATGGTATAGGTGTTGCAAAACCTTGTAAATTGGTCTTATTATCATAATCACCTGATCCCATATTGCCAGTAATAATCTCAAGCCTCCCCTGATCTTTATTACTTCCATATTTTGCAACAGGAGAATTTATACTTATATTTCTATTAATCGGTTTTGTCCTCATATAGTAGTGCATGTGTCCGTTAAAAATAACATCAACTCCATAGTCATCAAATGCTTTCCAGATAGTATCAAAATATGGGTGCATTTCTTCGCCATAAGAGTCAGGACAAAAAAAAGGTCTGTGAAATAAAACAACTTTCCATTTCTTTGTCGAATTTTGTAATTGCTTCAGTAGCCATTGATATTGTTGAGACTGTTCAGAACCATCCGACGAATAAAAATCAATATTGGATAAGAGATTTATAAAAAGTACATCACCAAATTCAAAAGACCACCATTTTTTATTTTCTGGCATAGTAAATTGTTCCAAAAATATATTACTTCCATCAAGATCATGGTTACCTATAGTTTTATATTCAAGAAATTTCTTAAGATAGACTTCGCCCTTTTTAAAAATATTATTCCATTGTTCTATTTTATAAGGATTGTCAACAAAATCTCCTGTCTGAAGAATAAAATCAATATCATCGTAAGTATTGACAATCTTATTTGTGGCATAATTCCATACATCCATATTATGTTGAATGTCTCCACCTACCAAAAAAGTAAAATTTTTTGATAAAGGGTCTTTTGAAGTTTTAAAAGTATTATTTTCACACCAATTTAACCCATCATATATTGAATAGTATAATATTGACTCTGGTTTTAAATTATCTGGAAATGTATAATTAAAAAGATAACCATCTGATATTTCTTGCCCAGCATAACCAATTAATAATTCTTTTCCACTAACAGAAAAAATTCCTTTCTCATAAGAATCTGTATAACCCCATCTGATTTTATGTTGGCTATTATTTAATCCTCGCCAACTTATAATTAAACCGTTTAAGGGGTTTCCTTTTGATCCAAAATGAATTCTATCCGCCGAAAAAGAGGTTACTGCTGTTTCTTTTATATTTTCTGACTTGCCATCGGATTGGGAAGTACAACTTATTGTTAATAAGAATATTATAATAATTAATTGTATTAATTCTTTTTTAAACATAAAGATTTCTCTCTAAAAAATTATTTTTTCCATTCAAATACATGAACTAATGGTTTACTTACATTCATATTTCTTGATACAACATAAAGTTTTTTATTTTGAGCATCATAAGAAACTCCACAAAGATCACAAGTTTTATATTTATCATAATAAGGAAGTTTTATTAAACCGTGACTTGAAGGTTTAATCTCCCACGGTTTTTTAGTTCCATTAAATACAGCCTTTAAATCAACTTCGTCATATACCCATATATAATTGACATAAGGCCAAGCATGACATCCTTTGGATTTATCAACAGGGTCATACCCAGCATCATTAGGATTATCAGTCCCCTGACCATAATAAGGTACTCCAATACCTGTTCTTCCTATGAGATAAATATATTGTGAGTTATCTGGATAAACTGCTCCATAAATCCGAGACATCATATTAAAAACTGGATTTGGAATAGTTACATTACCCCATTCTCCAAGAGTCTGATAATCATAAGTATAATAAATAAGAGGCATTGATGATACTATTGAATCTACGGTATTATCAAAATCAGATAGTGATAATGTGTGAAGACTTGGTCCGTAAGAAGAACGAGATATAATAGAAAGCCCCATCTGTCCTGTAAAAGCAAAAAAGCCTCCAAAATATTCTCTTTTACTTTCAGGAATAATTGTCATATATCCACCAGTCATTCCGGGATTCATATTTCCAACAGTGAACATTCCCTTAAAATCAGCAGCAATAGATATAGATGAAAGATTAAGCCCTGTTCTGAAATGAGACCTTTTGGCTTCATTTGCACCACTATAAAATGCGTAGGAATTTCCATATAATTTATTATCATAAACGAGAAGTCCTCCGATTTTTATATTCTCATCGAGTATTGAACCGTCTTGTCTAATATATTTACTTCGCTTAAATATCTCATCTGTAAATGGCTGTAAAAATTGTGCTGAAGGTAACTTAGTAACATCACTATTAATTTGAGGTACAGGAATAGTAATCTCCGCTATTTTCTGATACCAATCATGTCCAACAATAAAAATCGAGCCTTTTCCATTATCACCTGATGGATTAAATGCAACTCCTGTTGCTGAATAACCAAAACCAGAATCATTAGGAACATTAAACGACCCTATATATTCAAAATCCCAAGTTATTGTTGTGACTTCTGTAAAAGGATCAATTTTTGGTTCTATTTTTGTATCATTATTAGTATTATTTGGTTCTGAACAAGCAAAAATTATTAAAAAAAAAGAAAATAAAAAAAATAACTTTTTTATCAAAGAAAACTCCTCTATTTTTTAAGTTAAAATTAGATTTTTTGTTAATAATTAAAGAATATATTTGATTTTATGAATGAAGCAAAGTATTTTATTTATAAAAAATTCTAAAAGTCAACGCTTAGTTATACAATTTCATAGAATAAGAAAAAGATTTTTAGCTAAAATATTTAATCTGTCTAATCATTAATCCATGCTAATCTGTGTTATATTATTCTATAATATTTAAAAATATTTCTGCTTTTTTTAAAGCATTCGCTGCAGTTTCTTCGGCATCATAAATATCAGTCCATTTTAAACCGATTATATTAAAAATATCTTCTTCTTTTTTTTCTGGATGCTTATCTCCACTAAATCCTATTTCTATAGAATTTGTTACAATGTTTGCCAAAGATATTGTTGCAACAAATTTTTTATTTTCAGCATCTGCTTCATCAATATTGTGATGATAACGAATAGCGTCTGTAAGATTTTTATTTAATTTCCATAATTCTGCAATTCTAAAACCAAGATCGGAATGATTTATGTCAAACATTTTTGTCTCTGTGTCAATTAACGAAACTTTATTTTGATGAGAATAAGTTATTGCTTTTAGATAATCTTCTGGTATAACAGAATT
>MIAN01000068.1 GCA_001829125.1 Spirochaetes bacterium GWB1_27_13
AGTTAATTTACTTTGATAAGGAATCACATCATAACTCGAAATCTCTGGTATGAATTTTATTAATTTCAGATTAAGCGGGTCTTTTGCATCATAAATTTTTAGACCATTATCACAGATAAATAGAATACTATTCTCAATGCCAAGCCCATAAGGTGCTGCCATTGCATAACTGTTTTTTAGTACAGGCTTTGCCATATCAGAAATATCAATTACATCGAGTTGATTGATAAACCCTCTAAGTGTTACATAAGCGTAATTATTTTCTACGACAACAGGATCAAAACTTCTTACATGTAGCAATTGCGATAATTGTACTGGATTTGCAGGATTATTATTATCATAAATGTACATGCCAGTCCTTGAACCAATAAAAAGTTTATCATTATAAGGAAAAATAGTTTCAATTCCCCAATTCATATTTATCTTAGCCCAGAAAGCAGGATTATTTGTAGTAGTAATATCAAAAACTTTCATATCATTATTAGAAACAGTGTATAAATAATTACTATAAATTGCAAACCTCGACATAGAGCCATTTACTGAAGTACCACTATCTTTTGTTGTAACATAAACACCAAAAAAAACTCCTATTGGTCTTGTCCTTGTTTCTTTTCTTTCTTTCCAGTCAATAACAACTCCTTTTGTCATATCAATATTCTCAAAATAAACATACCAAGAATTAGTTTTTAAAATTATTTGATATGGATCATAAATAAAAGTATTATTTATTCTTTTTGTGACATTTATTTTATCATTAGTCAAATCAGAAATATCAATAGCAACTAAGTCTATAAAACTATCAGCATATAGAATATTATCTTTTATTACCAAATCGATATTACCAGGTATATTAATAAATGATTTATTTACTGGATTTTTTGGGTCTTTGTTATCAATTATATGAATTCCTTTGTTTATTTGATTTACAAATAGATAATTGTCCTTTATTGCAATTTTTCCTATGTTTTTGAGTTCTTTTGTAGTAGAAATATTCACTGAACTTCTCAATTCTTCATAAGAAAGATATACGGGTTCATATATAGTCACTTCGTAAGTTTCAACTGGACAACCTGTAATAGTAAGAATTAATGCAAAAAAAATAAAAGCAAAAATAAATTTTAAATGCTTCATAAATTTCTCCTTAAAACATGTAAGTTAAAAAAATTAATAATCCCCGAAATCTGCATAATATAACTATAATAAAAAATTTTAATCTTGTCAAAACTATAAGACAATTAGATTTTATCTATACTATAATCTGTATCCATCTGTGTTATACATTTAAAAAAGATATTTACTTTTTTATAAATTAAGTGTAAAATATCGTTATGAAAAAGATAAGTAAATTCGTATTGTTAATAACATTTTTTTGTTTCGCATTTTTAGCAATAAATTTTGGATTGACAAAATCAATTATTATCAAAACAATTGGTTATTATCTGTTCTATATTACAACTTTACTTTTTGTAATAAATGTTTTTACAATATTTATTGAATCAAAATATAAAATTAAAAATAATTTTCTAGATATTTTTTTTATTTTTCTTCTATTAACAGTAATTATATTTTACGAATTTTTGAAACCTGTTATAAAATTTGATTTTAAGAGTATAATTATAATTATTATAACTATGAGGAATTTTTTATCTCTTTATAAAAGTGTGGGGTATGAAAAAAAATTTGATTACTTTTCAAAAAAAGTCTTAGTTCATCCAGCCAAGACTATTATATCAAGTTATCTTTTTTTAATTCTTACAGGAACAACTCTTCTTATGCTTCCAATATCTTCTGCGGACAATCAAGGCATAGGATTTATAAATTCATTTTTTACTATCACTTCAGCGGTTTGTGTAACAGGACTTACAGTTGTTGATACAGCAACAAAATTTTCTTTATTTGGTCAGATTGTTATCCTCTTAATGATACAAATTGGCGGGCTTGGTATTATGATTTTTTCTTACTTTGCAGCATTCATAATAGGTAGAAAAATATCTTTTGAGGAAAAACTTACAATTTCTTTTATGCTAAATGATAATGATATGAAAAACATATATAAAAACATAAAAAGTATGATAATAATCACATTCTTAATAGAGGTAATAGGAGCGTTATTTCTTTTAACAAAATTTTCTTCTTCTTTTGGGTTATCTCCAAAAGCCTTATTTTTTTCGATATTTCACTCAATATCAGCATTTTGTAATGCAGGTTTTGCACTGTTTACAGATAGTTTGATCTCATACAAGTCAAGTTTAATACTAAATTTTACAATTTGTGTTTTAATTATACTTGGTGGTTTAAGTTTTTCTGTAATATTAAATATTTTTGATAATATTAAAAATTTTGCTCTAAATAAGATATTAAAAAAACGCCAAATTTTTACGAATTTAAATTTGAATACAATAATAGTTTTAATAGTTACAAGTTTTCTTATTCTTTCTGGAATATTAATTATCTATGGCTTTGAACATGATAATATTCTACTAAAAGAAGACTTAAAAACTCAATATCTTGCTGCTATTTTTCAATCTATAACATTACGAACTGCTGGTTTTAATACTATTGATATATCTTCATTACACAACTATACATATATAATTATGATTTTATTTATGTTTATTGGTGGTGCGTCTGGCTCTACTGCTGGCGGAATAAAAGTAAATACAGTAGGCGTTATCTTCGCATACTTCAAATCTGTTTTAAACAATCAAGAAAAGATAACTTTGTTTAAAAAATCGATTTCAAAAGATATTATAACGCGGGCTTTCCTAATTGTAACTTTATCTGGAATATATGTCTTTATTAGTGCTTTAGTTTTATCAATTTCAGAAAAATTCTCTATGATTCAGATATTATTTGAAGTAGGTTCTGCGTTTGGGACTGTTGGACTTTCTACTGGTATTACACCTTTTCTTTCTAATTTTGGAAAAGTAATTATAATAATGCTAATGTTTATTGGTAAAATAGGACCTCTTACCATACTATTAGCAGTTTCTAGAAAAGTAGAAAATTCGCCAGTCGAATATCCTGAGGCAAATATCACTATTGGTTAAAAAGGAGTTAAAATGGCAAAAGAAAAAACAATTGCAATCTTTGGACTTGGGGCATTTGGATTTGAAATATGTAAGCGATTAGCAGAAAAAGGTGGAAAAGTAATCGCTATTGACAAAGACCCAAAACTTATTGAAAAAATTAAAGACTCTATTATGCAAGCGATTTTAATCGATAGTACAGACGAAGAGTCATTAAAAAAATCAGCACTTGAAAATGTTGATGTTGCAGTCGTTGCTATGGGTGAAAATCTTCAAGCGAGTATAATAACAACTGCCCTATTAAAAAAAATAAATATCCCTTATATTATCGCAAGGGCGACTTCTGACATCCATAGTCAACTTTTAAAGCAAATTGGTGCAAATGAAGTAATAAACCTTGAAATTGAAGAAGGTAAACGAATTGCCAATAGATTAATTTCACCAAATGTTTTAGAAAGAATACCTATTTCTAAAAGCCAAATTTTTGCAGAAATTATCGTACCAAAAAGTTTTGTTGGTAAAACGTTACAACAAATTGATTTGAGAAACAAGGCAAATATAAATGTTATTTCTATAAGAAGAATTATTCTAAAAATAGATGAAATGGGTAATCCTCTAAAAGAAGAAAATGTATTAATTCCTAAACCTTCTGATGTATTAGAGTTAAATGATATTCTTGCAATTGTTGGTACTGATAAAGAGATTGAGTCTTTAAAGGGGTTTTAAATGATTTTAGTTAAAAAAAATTATCTACATTTTAATTTTGCTTTAGCCAATTTATTTATACTGATTATTGGCATTAGTGGCTATTTAATTATGAATAAGATTGATATACTCGATAATTTAAAAAGAAAATTTTACTCAGAAACACTAATCTTTTTGACATTAATATTTTTAATTATTAGTTTAATTATTTATATTGTTCTTTATGTTAAAAGTATCAAAGTATTTAAAGATATTGATAAAGCAATAGAAATTGCTAAATATGGGAACTACGATATAACAAAAAGCCTAATTAAATTGGATAATCTTGGAAATAAAATAAATGAGTTATTTTACCATTTAAATCAATTAAATGAACAAAAAACATTAAAAATAAGTTCTTTATCTATGTTAATTAATTTTTTATTAGAGAATGTTGATATAAGCTTATTAGTTGTAGATATTCAAGGACTTATTACTCATTGCAGTAAAGATTTTTTAGAAAAATTTGATGCGGATGTATCAAACATTTTGTACAATAACATAAAAACAATAAACAAATTAGAATTTGATGAAGTTTTATTTGAACTTGATAAAACAAGAGAAAAAGTTATTAAAGAGCAAATAGAAATATCATTTAATAATAAAAAACAAATTGGAGTAACGATACTATTTTTACCATTTGTTAATATAAAAAACCAACTCTCAAATGTTATCTGTATTTTTGAAAAAGAAAATATTTTTTCTATGACAACAAAAAAACTTTTATCCAAATTTTAATACAATTTTTCAACTCTTTTTGGATTATTCTCTTCATCTTTCACTGTAAGCCATTGTGGTTTAGTAGAATAGTTTTTTATGTGGTCTTTGCCAGCCAATCGTAAAATAAAAGAGATTGGACTAAAAAAAACATAAAAAACTACTGTAAATACTATATAAGTCAAAAAATTACCAACTATTTTTCCTATGAAGTTCATTAGATGAAAAGTTGGGTATAACCCTTTGTAAAAAAATAAAGCACAAAGTAGATGATATACCGACAAAAAGATAATTACCCCTTTTACTGGAAGTATAAAATTTTTCCACAAAGATATTAAGAATAAAATTAACATTCCCAAAGCAAATGAGTATCCAAATTGTTTAATTTTTTTTAGTCTTTTATTAATGTTTTTCTCCATTTTTCTAAATCCACAATTTTTTGTTGTTCTTCTTTATATAGAAGAAAATTACCTATTGCAAGCACATCAATATTTGTACCCATAAAACAATAATAAGCATCCTCTGGCGAACAAACAATAGGTTCACCCCTAACATTAAAAGATGTGTTTATAATTACAGGACACCCCGTAATTTCATAGAATTTTTTTATCATTTTGTAATACAAAGGGTTTGTTTTTTGATTAACAGTCTGTAATCTCGCTGAGTTATCAACATGAGTTATCGCAGGAAGTAAAGATCGTTTTAATTTTAGTAAATCAAGCCCTTCTTTACCAGTTGTATCAACTTGTATAAGTTTATCTTTTTTGACATCAGCAACCAAAAGCATATAAGGCGAAGGGTTACTTATTTCAAAATAATCTTTTGTGTATTCTTCCAAAACTGATGGTGCAAAAGGTCTAAATGACTCTCTAAACTTAATTTTTAAATTCATAACTGACTGCATTTCAGAAGACCTAGCATCGCCAATGATTGAACGAGCACCTAAAGCCCTTGGTCCAAACTCCATTCTACCCTGAAACCACCCAATTACTTTTTGATCATTAATTAAATTAGCTACCTTATCAACTAACTCATTTTCATTAACTTTATGAAATTTTGCACCAATTTTAGTTAAAAATTCTTCTATTTTATCATCAGAATAAGATATTCCAAGAAATGAGCCTTTTTGGAAGTCATTTTGGTTATCTATATTCCTTTTATTAGATAAATATTCATAATAAATATATAAACTTGCACCCAAAGAACCACCAGCATCCCCAGCAGCAGGTTGTATCCAAATGTCACTAAACCCAGCCTCTTTTAATATCTTACCATTAGAAACACAATTTAGCCCTACCCCGCCAGCGATACAAAGTTTATCAAGCCCTGTAAGTCTTTTTGCCTCTTTTGCAATCAAAACCAAAATCTCATCAAAAAGTTTTTGGATAGAAGCTGCCACATCCATATAAAACTGGCTCGTCTTTTGGTCTGGTTTTAATGCTTTTTGTCCAAAAAGTTTTTCAAATTTGGAAGAAATCATTTTTAAACCAGAGATATAATTAAAATACTTTTCATTTAAAAGGTAAGAACCATCTGGCTCAATTTTGATTAATTCTTTTTTAATCAAATCCAAATAGATTGGTTTCCCATAAGGAGCAAGCCCCATAAGTTTATATTCACCCGAATTTACTCTAAATCCGCAGTAATAAGTAAAAGCAGAGTATAAAAGTCCAAGACTATGCGGAAAATCTATTTTTTTTAGCAATTTTATGTTATTTTTATCACCTACACCAATTGTAGTAGTAGTCCATTCTCCTGCCCCATCAATTGTAATAATAGCAGATTTCTCAAAAGGAGATGGATAAAATGCACTTGCGGAATGAGATTGATGATGTTCTGTGAATAAAATTTGTTTTTTATAACCAAGTTCTTTACAAATCAAATCTTCTACCCAAAGTTTTGACTTTAACCACAAAGGTATCGCCTTCAAAAAAGAAGCAAGCCCCTTTGGAGATGTATGAATGTAAGAAGCAAGCAATCTATCAAATTTTAAAATTGGTTTATCATAAAACACAACATAACTAACATCATTTATAGTAATATTCGCCTCAGTAAGACAATATTCCACTGAGTTTATAGGAAAATCAGAGTCCCCTTTTTTACGGGTAAACCGCTCTTCTTGAGTAGCTGCAATTATTTCGCCATTTTTTAAAAGAGTAGCAGAAGAATCATGATAAAATGCTGAAATTCCAAGTATATACATATCGTTCATATTGTCTACCAAAAAATTTTAAAAAAAACTATAAAAGTTAATATAATTACAAAATTTAATCCGTGTTATATTAAAACAAAGAGTAAATAAATGGAGCTAAAGCCTGTGATTGAGACACTAAAACAATAACCCCAACTAAAATTAATATAATAATTATTGGGATTAACCATAATTTTTTATTTTCACCAATATAACTAAAAAACTCTTTAACAAGTCTAAATTTGGACATTTTGTATCCTTAAATTAAATTGATATTTTAAAATCCAACATTTTGGATATATGAAGTGGATTTTTAGGATATACTAAAAAATCTCACCGCTCATGAGTACAAATTAATTTGTCAAAAATCATAAGACCTAATTACTTTAATATCAAGTAATTGTGCAATTTTAATCTGTGGCTTGTACTCGCTTGACGGGTGAATCCGTGACAATCTGAAAAATATGTGTTATATTTAAATAATTTTTAA
>MIAN01000069.1 GCA_001829125.1 Spirochaetes bacterium GWB1_27_13
TCATTTTTTGTTGCGAATTTAAGTGTAATACTTTCTGAAATGGGGCAAAAAGTAGTTGCCGTTGACCTTGATCTTGGCGGAAGTAACCTTCATACAATGCTTGGTATAAAAAACGATTTAATCGGACTTGGACACTTCATAAATGACAAGAATATGAGCTTCTCAGAAATTGTACATAAAACTGATTTTTCAAATTTATCTTTTGTGCCAGGAGATGCTTTATACGTTGGGACAGCTAATCTTCCATTCTTTCGTAAAAAAAAGATTATGGTCGAGTTATCAAAACTTGATGCAGATTGGGTTTTGTTAGACCTTGGCTCTGGCACTACTGCAAATACAATAGATTTTTATCTTATTTCTAACTGTGGAATATTAGTTACAACTCCAGAGATTACTGCTGTATTAAATTTGTATTCTTTTTTGAAGAATGCTTTTTACAGGTATATTTTACAGAGTTACAAAAAGAAAGACGATATTAAACAAAGACTTTTGGACGCAGCAAAATTAAGGCTCGAAAAAGAGGATTTGCGACTATATGAATATTTAAGGTTGATAAAGAAAGATTTTCCTAATATAGAAGATAAAATTGATAAAATAATATCAAATTTCTATCCAAAACTCGTTTTGAATATGGGAAATTCTAAAAGAGATATAAATTTCGGTGAAAATTTGAGAGATATAATACATAAAAATCTTGGTATCGAAATTGAATATCTTGGACTTTTACCAGAAGAAGAACACGCAAGAGAATGTATTATGGCACGAAAACCAATCTACGCAATAAATAAAGAATCCAAATGGGTAGAAAATTGTATTAAAATGGCTGATAGATTACTTTCTTTCAACAATTATCCACAAACTATATATGAAGAAGATGTAGATTCTTTAGATGTCGTCTATGAAGATTTAAATTCTATCATAAGCTAAAATTATGAATTTTTAATAACTATTCTATTACTCTAAATAACAACAAATTTATTATTTGTGATACATATCACAGATTTTCTTTAAAATATGTTTTATTATATACTTAACTTTCCAAATCTAATAATAAGGAAAAAATTATGGAACTTCAAAAAGAATTTAATTTAAAAACATTTTTAATCTTTTCTCTTCCTATAACATTCCAAATATTTTTAAGAAATCTTATAGGACTTAGCGATAATTTTATGGTAGGGATTTTGGGACCTAATTATCTTGCTGGATTAAAAATTGCTACAAGTTATTATTTCTTTTTTATAATATTAATTTTTGCCATATCAAATGCTGGTAGTGTTATAGCAAGTCAACTTTGGGGTAAAAAAGACTTGGTTGGTTTTAAAAAAAGTTGTGGGGTTACAATTTTTATTTGTACTCTAATTTCTTCTATTTTGGCGTTAGTGATGTTTTTTGGCAGTGACTTAGCATCAAGCATTATGATAGCCGATAAAGAAGTAATTAAACATTCTTCTGCCTATCTAAAAATAATTTCAATTGCTTTTGTTTTTGCTGGGTTTAATATGGGGCTTTCAATCTCTTTTACAGCATCAGGGAACACAAAATCTAATTTTTACCAACAAATTCTTTCAACTGTATTAAAT
Organism: Spirochaetes bacterium GWB1_27_13; assembly: GCA_001829125.1. Taxonomy (GTDB): domain Bacteria; phylum Spirochaetota; class GWE2-31-10; order GWE2-31-10; family MWDO01; genus GWC1-27-15. The sequence continues at coordinate 1,581 of MIAN01000069.1, forward strand.
ATCATATTAAATTACCTACTTATTTTTGGAAAATTTGGTTTTCCTAAACTTGGGGTTGCAGGGGCTGCTATTGCATCTGTAATTTCTATTGGAATAGGAACTATTTTTTTAATATTCCTTTTGATTAAAGATAATAAAAATCCAGTTTTTAAAGATATTATTATTCCAGAGGCTAAATATATAAAAGAAATAGTGATTCTTGGCTTACCAATATTAGTTGATATGTTTTTCTGGCAATTTGCAATGATGATTTATTTAAAACTTATTGGAATGGGTGGAGCATCTGACATTGCTATTTATGGCGTTATAGGAATGTTTTTTTCAATCCTTTTTATTACAGTAAGTGGATTTGTTGCAGGGACAGGGATTTTGGTTGGACAATTAATTGGTGCAACTTTATACGAAGAGGCTTTTAAATTTGCCAAAAAGTCTTTATTTTACTCAATAATTTTTAGTTTTGTTGTTGGTGGAATACTAATCTCACTATCGTTTTTAATTCCTTCGTATTTTAAGTTGGAAGGCTCTGCATATTTTGCCTGCACAGTCTGCCTCATTATATTGGGCTTAAGACAGGCTTTTGCTACCACAAATGGTGTTGTATCATCAATTATAAAGGCTGGTAAAGATGCCTATACAAGCGTTTTTATTACGATAAGTGCTTTTGTATGCGTAGGACTCCCAGCGACAATTTTGGCAGGACCTGTTTTTAAAACAGGTATAATAGGAATATTTATCGCAATCAGTCTCGAAGAAGCTACAAAAGCAATATTTTTTTATTTACGATTAAATAGCAAAAAATGGATTAAAATAACAAAAGAAGATAAAATTACAATTAAAGATGAAATAAATCAAATAGAAAGCGAAATTATCACCAAAACAACTCTACTTATGGAAGATTAGACTCCATATATTTTTAAGAGAATATGATTTTTAATGATAGTTTTTTTTGAATTTATTGATTTTCTTTATAAACTGAATTATTATTATTTAATGCTTTTAGAATAAAAAAGAGGTTATCTTACTATGATAACCTCCTCAATAATTATTATTAAAATTAAAATCTAATCTTTATACCCATACTTACATCTTTATCTGTGCTATTAATAAAAGAAGATGCTTTACTTTTGTAATAAGCACTTGCAGCAAAACCAGCAATCATTAAAGGTAAGCCTACCCAAAATAATAACATACCGAGGGTAATTAATGCCGCCCCGCCATATACCAAATAAATAGCGTCACCTAAACCCGTCCATGTAAAAGTTGTAACTGATTTATATGCGAATGCTAAACAAACGCCTCCTCCAATAGTCATACCAAGACCTAAAATCATTACAATTGTACCAGCAATACCCATTCCGAGCATACTCTTTGATAGGCTCTTGTAATTTTTATTTCCTTTGTTTTTTGAAGCAAAAAGATCGATTTTTTTAGAACCAAAATCTGTAAAGTCAGAAGTTTTTGAAACAAAACTAAATTTCACTTCATCTTTTGGTTGAAAAGAAATAGAATTAGCGTTTGCAATAATACCAACTGCAATAGAAAATAAAACAATTAGAAATAATTTGTTTGTCATAAGAACTCCTTTTTTAAATTTTTTCAATTATATAGTTAAACACTTCTAAAAATCAATAAATAATAAAAATTTGCATTAATTGCAATTTGTTTTATATAAATAAATTCATAGTAAAAAAGTGTTTAAGGTATATATTGACAATTTGAACAATCGTTACTATAAAATAAAAAACAAAAAAAATCAATTTTTTTCATATTAAAAAAAATCTAAAATATGTAAAGTAATCTCATCTTTGTCATTTTATAATATTATAGCCTTAAATTCAGAATAGCTGATAATTATAAAACGAATTATAGTAGTACAGCGTTTAAGGTTTTAGTTTTTAAAAATTAGTGATATGAAATAAATTACACCGATTACCAAAACTATTGTTGCTCCTGTTGCTGTACCTATATAGTAGGATAAAATTAGTCCGATTATTCCACTAACAAATGAAAAAATGACAGAAAAAATATGGTATGATTTTACATTCTTTGAAATATTTCTTGCAGCAGCAGCAGGTAATATAAGTAACGAATTAATTATTAAAATACCTATCCATTGTATAGAAAAAATTACAATTATAGCAATCAGTGAAGCAAAAATTATTTCTAAAAACAATACACTTATTCCTCTGCTTTTTGCTAATGATGGATTTATGCTAACAACTAATAATTTGTTAAAAAATATTCCCCAAAAAGCTAATACTAAGATAAAGATTATAACCACCATGATAATCTCTTTTGGTGTTATACTTAATAAATCACCAATTAAATAATTTGTATATTTTGAGAAATTACCACCCTTAGAGAGTATAACTACGCCGAGTGATAGAGAAATTGAAGAAAAAACCCCAATTATTGTATCAGTGAAGTTTTTTGTCTTGTTTTTTATAATTATTATTAAGATTGCTAAAAATAGAGCGTAAATAACCATTGATACAATTGGAAGTTTTAATCCTATCAAGATGCCCACTGCAATTCCAGTTAATGCAGAATGACCAATAGCATCAGAGAAAAAAGCCATCTTATTATTTACAATCAAAGTACTTAAAACCCCCAAAGTAGGAGTAACAATTATTATTGCAAGAAGAGCGTTTTTCATAAAACTATACTTTGCCCACTCAAAAGGGAGCAAAAAATTCATTATACTGTATATTATTTCCATTTAATTTTTACAACTCCTAAGACAAAGCTTTCGCCCAGACTTCTCCGAATATTTCTTTAAATTCTTCTGTATTATAGACTTCGATTGCATTTCCATAAGCTTTTATCTCTTTATTTAATAAAACTATCCTATTTGCATATTTTGCAACAAGTTCTAAGTCATGTGAAATTAATACAATTGTTAGATCATAATTTAACCTTAAATCAGAAACAAGTTTATAAAATAAAGTAAGCCCTCTTTCGTCAATTCCAGAAACAGGTTCATCAAGTAGTAGAATATCTGGTATTGGATTTAGTGCAAGAGCAAGCAAAACCCTTTGTAACTCCCCGCCCGATAAATCTCCAAGTTTACAATTGATTAGATGTTCTGCTTTTACTTTTGTAAGGCTTTCTATTGCGGTTTCTCTGGATTTCTTTTTGTGTCTTAGCCACACTGGAAAATTTGTTAAAGAAGATGAAAATAAATCCATAACACTTACAGGTGTTCCTGCATCAAAATTTAACTTTTGTGGAACATAACCTATTGTTGGATTAGCAGCATTATTATCCTCTGGATTTACAAATTTTAGCTGTCCAGTATGCCTAACCTGACCTAGTATTGCTTTTAAAAGTGTGGTTTTTCCTGCACCATTAGGTCCTATTATCGCAGTCAAATTTCCACAATGAAGATGTAAATTAATGTCTTTTAGAATATGATTTTTTCCATAAACTACATTAAAATCAACAATTTTAGTACAACAAAGCCCGCAAGAAGTTTTTGGTGTTCTATTTCTTTCGCATTTCATAAGACTTGCTCCGTCCCCGTAGTCTATTTAATAGACTTATATTATTATATACTCAAACGATTGTAAAAAGTCAATAAATTATCTTTATTTAAATCACATCAATCTATTGACTCTTTATAGACAATAAATTATAATTTTTGTATAGAGTAAAAATACTCTAATTTCCTATCTTCTAAAGAGGAGGCTTTTATGAAAGAAGCAGAAAAAATGTATTGTCCACATTGTGGTAACTACACTTTTAAAAGAAGTGGAAAATATAATCCTATTGTTGAAATTATTAAATACGGGAATGATCTGGAAACAGAAGTAATTGAATTTGATAAAAACGATGACTTTAATGGCTGGTCTGATAATACTGTTTGGTGTATGCAGTGTGAAGCCAATATTGATGTTAATGATTTAATTGATAAAGACG
>MIAN01000070.1 GCA_001829125.1 Spirochaetes bacterium GWB1_27_13
ATAAAACCTTTTACAATGGCAGCAATTAGTTTTGTATTTTTGAAATTCATTTTTGCTCCGTTTATTAATGAAAGTCTTTCTAAAGAATATATTGCTGGTGCTATTTTACTAGGTGCTGCTCCTTGTACTGCTATGGTTTTTGTGTGGAGTTATTTAACAAAAGGAAACCCTGCATATACTTTAGTACAAGTTGCTATAAATGACTTGATAATTTTAGTTGCTTTTGTACCAATAGTTAAATTCTTACTTGGAGTTAATAATATTATAGTTCCTTTTGATACTTTGATTTTATCTGTTATTCTATTTGTTGTTATACCGCTAATATTAGGATTTATATCAAGAATAATTTTACTAAAAGTTAAAGGAAATGATTGGTTTAATAATGTGTTTTTAAAACTATTAAAACCATTTACAATAATAGGACTCCTTTTGACTCTAATTTTAATTTTTGCATTTCAAGGTAAAATTATTTTAACAAATCCACTTCATATTCTATTAATTGCAATACCTTTGTCTATCCAGACTTATCTTATATTTGCAATTGCCTATTTTTGGGCAAAAAAATGGAAACTAAATCACGATATAGCATCACCTGCTGCTATGATTGGAGCAAGTAATTTTTTTGAGTTATCGGTTGCAGTCGCTATATCATTGTTTGGACTTTCTTCTGGGGCTGCACTTGCTACAGTCGTAGGAGTTTTAACAGAAGTACCAATAATGTTAAGTCTAGTGTGGTTTTCAAATAAAACATCCAAATTATTTAAAAATTAAAATCTTTACACTAAATTAACAATCTTTTATTATTAAGTATTAGAGGAGGAAATTATGGCAGGAAGTGATAAAATAAAAGTTTTATTTGTTTGTATTCATAATTCGGCAAGGAGTCAGATGACAGAAACTTTTTTAAATAAACTCGGTACTGGCAAATTTATCGCAGAGAGTGCAGGTTTTGAACCAGGAGTTTTAAATCAAGATGTAATAAAAGTTATGCAAGAAGTAGGAATTGATATTTCTGGAAATAAAACTAAAAGTGTTTTTGATTTATTTAAAGAAGGTAAACCTTATGATTTTGTGATAACTGTTTGCGACGAATCAAATGCTGAAAGATGTCCAGTTTTTCCAGGAAAAACCCAAAGGCTACATTGGGGATTTACAGATCCTTCGTCTTACAAAACCGAACCAGATGATGTCAAACTTCCAAAAATTAGAGCAATCAGAGACCAAATTAAATCACGGATAGAACAGTTTATTAAAGAAACTGATGTTAAATAAGCAATTAGTATAAAAAATTAATATTTATTGTGTGTAATTTTTATTTGTAAAAATAGAAATTACACACAGACTTATTCGTGAAATTTATTCTTCATTCAAACAAAATGTCAGAAAATACTTGATTATTTGTCACAAAACAATTATATTTTAGATATATCAAAAAGTTTTCAGTTTATCAAAAATCATAGATTATAAATTAATGAAATTGTGATATTTGTCATTATAAAAATTAAATATAGTTCTTGTCTATAATTATACAATTTAATTTGTGTTAATCCCTGACAATCTGATTAATATGTGTTATATAATTTCGTTGTAGGAAAAATTACTGAAAAGAGAACCAAAGAAAAACTTGATGTACTAAAAATGAATGATAAAGAAAGAGCAGAATACGAAAATTACCTTGAAAATCTAAGTTATCAAAAATCAGTATTTGAAACTGCAAGGTTTGAAGGAAAACTCGACGGAAAGGTCGAAGGAAAACAACAAACCTTAATTCGTTTATTATCAAAGAGATTTGGGGTAGCTGATGCTGAAAAACAATTAATAACTCATTCCACTTTAAAAATCTATTTAACTCACCAAACATTGACAAATTTAAAACTTTTCTGTATATTTATTATAATTATTATAGTTATGCTAACGATTATTTATGTAAGGTAAAAAAATGATTTGCCCTAATTGCGGTGCAGAGATAATTTCTGGTAATAAATGTAACATTTGTAACATAAATGTAAATTTATTAAAAATAGAAGATGAAAATAAAATAAATTCTCTAATTTTCTTGCTTGTTTTAGAAAATGGAGTTAAATTTGACATAGAAAAGTTAAATTTGGAAAAAATCACTATTGGCAGAAAAGATATTGTTTCAAACCCTGTGATTGATTTGGGACCTTATGATACAGGTCCTTTTATATCTCGAAAACATGGTTTTTTTCTTATAGAAAATCATTGTTTATTCTATGTTGATACAAGTAAGAATGGAACTATCATAAATAACAAAAAAATAGAAAAAAATACAAAAATTAAATTAAAAGACGGTGATAAAATCAAATTTGGCAAAATTAAGGCAGAGGTGATACTACATTGAGAAAAATTATTATTTTATTAATTCTATTTTTATTTTCTTTCACAATCTATTCAAATGATCAATTTACAGAAGATTTTAATACAATTATTACAATTGATTCAATAAACGAAGATTTTATAAATAAAGACATCTCTTTACTTTCTTATTCTGAGTATTTTTATTATTATTGTCTTGTATCTGAAGAATTAAATAGATATGATGAATTCAAAGAATGGTTTTCTAATATTGAGACTCAAATCGATGTTGATTTACTTAAAGACTTTAACAATCTTGATATTACTACTTTTACAGAAGAAGAAAAGAAAAAATTAGCAGAAAATTTGTTAGTTTATTTACATAATCGTGTTTTTAAAAGTTACAAACTCACAGCAAATAGAATTTCTTCCATAATAGATAAAGGTGAGTACAATTGCGTAAGTTCGTCCCTTTTGTATGGAATATTCTTAAAAAAATACGGTATAAATTGTTTTGGAATAGAAACACAAGATCATGTTTTTGTTGAAATTGAATTTCAAGATCAAAAAATAGATGTTGAAACTACAAATATCTATGGTTTTGATCCCGGTAAAAAAAAGGAAGTTTTAGATAATTTTGGCAAAGTCACTGGTTTTAATTATGTTCCTGCAAAAGATTACAGAAATAGAAATAAAGTTGATTTTAAGATAGTTTTTTTTCTAATTTACCATAATCTTGCTAATTTTTATTCTTTAAATGGCAATCATCTAAAAGCTGCAAATATTGGTTATATAATTTCTCTTGGCAGAAATGATAGTAAAGGAAAAGATGAATTTAATGTTTATTTTAACAATTATGTAGTTAAAATATCTGGACAAAAGAAATACCAAGAGGCTATCCAAGCAATAAATAATTATATTGATAATTTTGGGGTGAATCAAAACTTTTTAAAAATAAGAATGGATTTACTTGCAAATTATGTCGTAGATTTCAATGATTATTCTAACTATAATTCTATCAATGATTATATGTTAGCTGAAAATGAAAGATATTCTGATCAAAAAGATAACAAAAGATTCTTAGAGTTATACTTTCATCTTATCTATAAAACATCAGAATATTTTATCTCAATTAAAGATTATGAAAAATCTTATAATGTTTTAAAAGATTTTAATTTTCGATATAAAAATAGTGATTCTGAAAAAATATTTCACAATACACTCTTATCAGAACTAAATTATCTTAATAGCATAAAAGATAAAGATCAAATTAAAAATCTATTTATAAATCTTAAAACTCTATTTCCTGAATATTTGAAAAAAATTAATGAATTTGAAAGGCTTTTTTTACTAAACGAGATAACAGAACTTATAACTAAAAATCAATACGAAAACGCATTATTAGAAGTAAAAAAATTAAAAGCGATTTATTCAAAAGATAACGATCTATTGGCTGTTCAAAAAAATTGTTATATAAAATATACTGTGTCACTTTACGAGTCAAAAGATTTAGAAAGAACTATCTTTTTTAGTGAAGAGGCTTTAAAAGAATTTCCTAATGATATAACTTTTTTAAATAACTATAAGGCATTTTTTCAAAACTTTTTTTACGAAGCATACCAGAAAAAAGATTACTCGAAAGCACGAAAAATAATAAATCTTGCAAAAGAAAAATTTCCAAAAGATGATTATTTTGTTCAGATGGATAGGGCTTTACAGGATAAAAAATATTAAACTACAATTTATAACGCAACTTCCCCCAAAAATTTTTAAAAAAACGATACCTATAACACAGATTAAAATCGTATAATTACTTAATATTAAAGTAATTAAATTTTGTGGTTTCTGACAAACCTGAAATATTTGGGGTATATTTTTAAAGAGGAGATTTTAATATGAAACGAGTTCAGTTTATTATTTTTGTTGCAATTACATTGATGATTAATTTCAATGCTCAAAAAGGATTTGCTATGGATAACATATTATTGATTAAAAATATTAATATTATTCCCATGAATAAAAATGAAGTTTTGTATAATAAGAATGTTTTAATCAAAGATGGAATAATCTCTGATATTTTTGATCATGGTATGAAGACTGATTTTCCTGAAAATATAGAAATAATAGATGGAATAAACTCTATCAGATTATTAGATGGAAAAAATTTGTTTTTAATCCCCGGATTAACAGATATGCATGTTCATATCAATAATAAAAGTGATTTACAATTATTTATTAAAAATGGTGTTACAACTGTACAAAATATGTGGGGCTACGAAGGATTTATAAATTCTTTAGGATTTGCTAATCAATTGAAATATAAAAAACTGATTGAAGAAGGAAAACTCTTAGGTCCGCATATAATATCAGCAGGATCAATCATTGAAGGTAAACCAAAAAATCATCCTTTCATGTTAGAAGTTACTAATAAAAATCAAGCGATAAAACTCGTTAATCAACAAATAAAAGATGGATATAACTTTATTAAAATATATGATAATATTTCTTTAGATGTATATTTAGCAATATCTGAGGAATGTAAAAATAAAAAAATTCCTCTAAAAGGGCATGTTCCTTTTAATGTTGGTCTAAAAACTGTAATTAATGCAGGGCAAAGACAAATTGACCATTTGACAGGTTTTTTAAATTATGATAAAGTTCAATTAATTATTTCTGACGAAGAAATTAATCAATATTCTTCTATAATGTTTAAAAATAATGTTTATGCCTGTCCAACAATTGTATTTACTCAAAAACGAGTAAAAGTGAGTGAAATAGAAAAAATGTCTGATCATCCTGCTATGAAATATCTTAATGGGATGCAAAAATTCTTTTTATATCAATCTGTTAAATCTTTAGAAGAAGACCTTGATTATAAAGGGACAGACTATCAAAAAGATGTTTTTGAACTTTATAAAAAAGTAATCCTTAAACTTGTAGAAAACAATGCTCCAATTTTAGCAGGTACTGATACAGGCAACCCTTTTGTTTTTCCCGGCTATTCGCTACATGAAGAGTTACAATTATTAGTTTTGGCAGGTTTATCTAACTATGATGCACTTATAACGGCAACCGTTAATCCTATGAAAAGTTTAAATAAGCTAAATGAATATGGTACAGTAGAAATTGGAAAAAAAGCAGATTTGATTATCTTAAATACAAACCCGTTAGAAAATATATCTAATTCAAAAGATATTAAATGTGTTATTTTTAATGGAAAAATAATAAATATCGACTCATTATAAACTTAAACGCTTTTGAAAGGTAATAAATAATAAAATCTAAAATCTGCGATAAATTCTACTGCAACTCGTTTTATTATAAAACAAATTGCAAGTAATTAAAATTACACACTTCGTAAATATAGTCTTTATACTTCGTTAGATATATCTTTTAGGAATATAAAATAGTATTTTTTTGCAATAAATTCTTTCATCTTTTGTTTTAAGAATAAATAGTCTTCGTTATTTAGTTTTTTTTCTTTCTTGGTCGGTTTTATATATTTTTCGTCAATTGATTCCAATACATAATTTACAAAAAGTTGCATTTGTTTTTTTGTTGGAGCTTTTACTCTAGTTTTTTGATGAAGATCAAAATGAGATTCAATATCTCCAATAGATTTAGTAAGTAACTCTGAGATTAAATCTTTTTTTATTTGTTTTTTTCTACCTTCATATTCTCTAAACTCATGATCTATATGATTTTCTATATACCATGCAATAGAGTTGAAGATAAACCATATTTTAATTTTATCATCCTTTGTCAAATTTTCTGCTAAATATCTATTTTTTTTATCATAGTCTAAAATTATATAACAATTTGTAAAGAATAGTTTCATATCATAATCAATTATTTTTTTTAGTTCATTTATAAATTTTTCATTTGATATTTTCTTTGGAATTTTCTCAAGAATTTCTTCAATTTCGTTTTCTTCAATGCCAATCTGGACAAGATGACCAATCATATCATTTATTATTAGTTTTTTTAAGTCAGTTTTTTTATACAAACTTATATTCAAATAATGTAATATAGATAAAACTTTACTATCTATACTTTGGATACTATTTAAATCAAGATAAGTTTCTTCTTCCCTATCATCTTCAATATCCTCAAGGTCTTCTATAATCTCGTTATCGTTATATAATTCATCAAAATTATTTTCTCTTGACCTATTTTTTATAGCTTGATAAATGTCTTTTTTTAGATTATCTAAGGCTTCTTCAGGGATTTTATCTAAGATTCTTTCCAGATTTATTTTTTCACCCAAAAAATCTTTTTCGTATTTTTCTAATATTCTTTTTTTTAATTTCTCTTTAATAGTGTTATTCATATAAGACTCTATTCAAAAAACCTAATTTTGTAAGAAAACATTGCATTTATAGTTAAATCTGTGCCTTGATTTGTAAAACTATCTTCTTCTGCATAAATTTGCCAAGCAAAGCCTTTATATCTAAATTTAACGCCTACTAAAGTATTAATTTGAGGTAAGTCATAATAGTTTATAGAACGATCCCAACCAAATTTCATATCTCCTCCATCATTAATAGGAAGAGTTTTAATATTAAATTGAACGATTAAAGAAAAAAAGTCAAATGGATTTAACTCAACTGCAAGAAGCCCATTAAACATTGGATAAGGTTTTGAACTTGTAAACCCAAAAGAATCAAAAGGTATAACAATTCCTGTCTGTACATATAAAGACAAAATCCAAACTGGTTTAAAATCAGCAGCGAGTCCAAAAGCAATGTCAGGAAAACCAGAGCCACTTAAATTTGAAATTGTGCCTGTTGGTATCTTAAATGCAAATAAACCAGCGAAAGACATAAATTTTTTCTCAAAAAAAGTATATTTAAGCCATAAATCAATGTCTCCAATAGAAACTCGCGGTTTATCAAGTTCTAATTTCAAATTGACACCATTTTTATTTTGTATATTCAAAGAAATTCTATTTTTTTCAAAAAGTTCTCTTGCTCCACCAGGAAAGCCAAAAGCTACATGAAAAGCCTCAATAACGCTATCCAAAAAACCACCATAATAAGTAATAAGCCTAAAATCAGTCCCAACTTGTAAATTTTTTAGTATATAAAAAGAAACACCAAACTCTGTATTAAGACTCTCGTAATCTCTAAGTATATCTCTCTCATCATAATATCTTTTTATTTTGGAATACTCTTTATTATTAAAATAGGAAAAATTTTCTTCTCCATTAGGGTCAAAATTCAATGATCTTGTAAAAAAATCTTGTACATAATAATTTGATATATGAAACTCAAGTTGATATTTTTTTCCTTCACTCGCCATAATTGAAGGAAAACTGTAATAGATTAAAAGTGGTACATACATATTTTTGCCGTATAGAGGACCTTTTGAGTAATCTATTTTTATACTAAAAATTACAAAATTAAAAAAACAGATAAATAAAAATAAAAATATTGTTTTTTTCATAATAACTTCCATTTCTTTTGGATGATATTATATCATAGAGTTTGATTTTTATAAATTTCTTTTTATAATTATTTTTAATTATGTATCAAAAAAATAAATAAAAAAAGCGACATTGTCGAATGTCGCTTTTAAAATTAAAAGAACTTTATTTTTTTACTTTTTCTAAAGCTTTATTTGCTTCTTCAATTATAGGTTTGCCATAATTGGTAGAATTTTTTACTTTCAAAAGTTCATCATAAGCAATAGGTGATCCGATACTTCCCAATGCTCTAATTATAGCAATTGTAATTTTTTCGCCTTCATCTTTACCAAAACCAGTACCATATCCTTCTTTTGCTTTTAATGTAAGGAATGCTAATTTTGTTATTAATACTTTTGCTGCATCTTCTGTTGCAATTTTTTGTAAAGCCTCTATTGATATTAAATTTCCATTTGTATCTTTATCTGTTGTGTTCCATTTTTTATCGATCAATTTTATTACTTCTGGGTCTTTTGCTTTTAATTCACCGAGATAAAAAGTAGCCTCATCTCTAATATTTTTTAGAGTTTCTATAGATGTGTTTTTATCAGAATTAACAAGCTCATCAAGTCCAACAAATAACGCTGTTTTTGTAGCACTTATTTTTTCTGATTCTGGAGATTTTGATTCAAAAGAAAATCTTAGTGCTTCCAAAACAACATCCATATTTTTTTCATTTTTTATTACTTTTTCACAGTCTTTAGATGGACTATCTGTCATTTTTGATAAAGCATTTATTGCCAAAAGTCTCAAATTTTCTGGATAATTTGGTAGAGATGCGTAAAATAAAACAGGAAAAGATGAATAATCTTTAAAAATAGTCAATGCTCTAATTAATCCATCAACAGTTTCTTCTTTACCAATTATTTTACCATTTTTTTGCAAATCATTATAAACTCTTAACTCGTTGTTTAAAAATCCAATTAGATCAGTTGCTCCTACTTTACCAATAACCAAAGCAATTTCTCCTTTATATCGAGGATTTTCTACCTTTATATAAAGAGCTTTTAATAAATTGCCAGTGTTTTTAAATTCTAATTTACCAACTAATAAAATTGTATAATAAACCCATTCTTCAAAATATTTTATTTCTTGTGGATTTTTTGTTAAAGCATATTCAACTTCTTCTTGTAAGATTGAATAAATCAATTTTTCAAACTCTTTTGTAGCAATATCACTCATTTGTTGTACTTTTTCTTTTTTTTCTTTAACATCTCTTGCTTGTTTGTATAAAATTTCCCATCCTTTTACTGATGTTGTTGTTTGAGAAAATAAAAGTCCAGTTACGATAAGAAAAGAAACTATAAGATATATAAATTTTTTTGTTCCCATAACATCTCCTATCAAAATTAATTAAAATATATAAAATTATTTTAAGTAATTTTTTTATCAAAGTCAACAGTAAATCTTTTTATTTTTAGATTTTGTATTTTTTTATATATTGTAGGGATAATTAAATAAACAATCAATATCATTATGGGTAGTGATAGATATGATAGCGCAACTGGAATTTGTGGTAATTTTGTTGCAGGAATATGATTTAACAAATTAACTATTTTTAAAAATAAAATAACTGGATATTCTATTAAAAACTTTAAAAAGAATATTTTTGTTAAGTAAAAAGCAATTAATACAAAAAATAAAAAAATAAACATATATTCAAAAAGAGGAACTACAAACAAAGAACTAATTAATGAAAAAAATTGAATCTTTTGAAATAAAGCCCATTGTAAGATAAAAACAGAAGAGAACGCAGATAATGTAACAGAAATTAATGATTTTACCTTTTGTGGTATAGATTGTGGTAGTTTTTCTTCTATTATCTTTGAAAAAAATAAAATTCCTGCTGTTGCCAAAAAAGAAAGTTGAAAACCAAGATCAAAAATACAAAAAGGATTAATAAAAATCATAAATATTCCACAAAAACAAAGAATACTTATACCTTTAGTACGCATCCCACTTACAAAATAAATTGCCTGAATTGCATACATAATATACGCTCTGGTACTTGATGCAGAATACAAAATTAACATAATGTAACAAAATAATAACAAAAGACTAATTACAAATGCTTTTGATTTTGATAAGAATATTCTTAAAAAAAATAAAAATAGAGTGCCGATAAAACTAATATTCATCCCACTTATTGCAAGTAAATGTAACATTCCTGTATTTTGAAAGTCAAGATAAACATCATCGCTAAGTCCTTCTCTGATACCAAAAAAAATAGAAATTAAAAAAGCATAAGTTTGGTCTGACAAAGTATTTTTTAATTGTAAAAATAATTTATCTCTTTCGAGCCATAGAGTGTCTTTAAATATTTTATCTATAATAGGGATACCAATTTTATCTTCTATTATTTTTATGCTTTCACATTTTGTTTGTAAAACTCCATAAATTTTTTGATAAAAAAGATATTCTTTATAACTAAAATTACATATTTTTTCTTGAGGTAAAATAATGTTATCCTTTATTATTAAAACATCCCCTCTTTTTATTGGAATGTTATTTTCTTTTTTGACTTTTACCATAATGTCGAATGGTTTAACTTTAATGTAATCTGTTGTATCATTTTTTTTTATTCCATAAATTCTAAATTGAAAGTCTAACCTATTTTTTTTATCAATGGTAAAATTGTTTACAAAACCAACGACCTCATTAGATGATAGAATATTCTCCCGCACAAAAAAATAATCTTTTTTTATATCATTAATTGTTTTTTGAATAAATAGTGATATAATAGAAATAGTGATAGCAAATATTATAAAGTAGAACTTTCTGAATATTATTGATAATATTATAATTATAATCGATATACTTACTACAAATAGGCTAATTATTAAAGAATTCAATTTAAATTTTTCAACAAAAACAATTGTAATAGATAAAATTATAAATGTAAAAAGTGGTAAACTGACTAAGTTTATTATTTTTTTCATATAACCCCCTAATATATTAAAGGATAAAAAAATAAAAATTTGTTACAAAAAATATTTAAAAACGAATTATTTTGTTGACTATAATAAAAAAATCTTTATAATCAAGATAGAACTATTTTATCAGGAGAGAAAAGAATGAAAAAAATATTTATATTGTTTTTAATAGTGATTGGATTTTCATTATGTTTTAGTGAGGATAATAAAAAAAGTAGAATAGCTATATTGGATTTTAAAGCAATTGGAATTGATGCAACTCTTGCTTCGGGTATTCAAGAAAATCTGTCTTCTTCTATAATTGACCAAAATACTTTTATCGTTGTAGAAAGAAGCCAATTAAACAAAGTTATGCAAGAATTAAATCTCGCAGGTGCTGATGAGTTTAATGAAGAGTCAGCAGCTAAAATTGGTAACCTTTTGGGTGTAGAGTTTGTGTTACTTGGAAGTGTTACAAAAATAGGTGTAAATATAACAATCAATGTAAGAGCGATTGAAGTTAAAACAGGTCTTGCTGCTTTTGCAAAAAAAGTAACAACAAAATCAGAAACAGAACTTGTTGATGCAATTGATAATCTTGCTTCATTGATAAGTACTAAAGGTAAAAGAGATGCTGTTGTAGAAGCAACTACCACTACGACAACAACGACAACTACAACAATTCCACAAAAAGATACAACAAAACCAACAAAACTTAGTAATCTAAAAATTGCTGGCATTGCTTTAGTTACTACTGGCTCAATTTTCTTTGTCGGTGGGCTTACACTATTTATCCTTGATAATACTGTTTTTGGAACTAATTATGTTTTTGCAAAAGATATAACCCATGCACAATTTATACAAAGACAGACTTTTTATCAAATGCTTTTTGGTGTAGGTATTGGTGTAATGGCGTTAGGAGGCGTTTTAGCAATAGTGAGCATACCGCTTTTTGTTATTAAAGAGAAAAAAATGAGTTTAGAAATTGGGGTAGGGCAAAGCATAAGTTGTGGATTTAATATAAAACTGTGATTTAAATTTAAATAAAAAAAAAGCGACATTCGCGAATGTCGCTTTTTATTTCATCTCTTTCCTTCCGTATAGGAGGAGTAGAAATATAAAAAAAGTTAGATTACAATTAGATTTTGGTATTATTTTTAGACTATATTCAGTGAAGGATACAGTTTAATTAGTATAAATTTTAAGGAGGAAATCAAAAATGAAAAAAATTATATCTACAATTTTTTTGGCTATATTTATGATAATAGGCATGTTAGCCTGTAATGGAGACTTATTTAAGAATTTGAGTGAGGAAGAATGGTCAGATAAATATAGTGGTACTACTACGAGTACGGCTGCGATTACGACAACTACTTTGGGAGTACCAACAGAGCTTAGTGCTTCAAGTGATAAAACTGATGGAATTTATCTTAGCTGGAATAAAGTTTTGGGGGCTGATAGCTATCAAGTTTATAGATCAGATGATGGGATAAATTTTACTGTATTAGCTAATGTTAATCAACCTACTATAATTGGTAAGGTTTTATATACTGATACTAACGCTACTGTTGACACAGCATATAGTTACAAAGTAACAGCAAAAAAAACTTTGATTGAAAGTGGTTTTTCTGTAAGTGCACAGGGAATAAGAATATCTTCAACAACTGTTTTACAACCACCGCTTGGTTTTGGAGCAACAGACAATTTGGATACAGGAATAGAAATTAGTTGGGATAAGGTTATAGGTGCTGATAGTTACGTACTTGAAAGAGGTGACCAAAGTGGAGCAAATTTTGCTGTCTTAGCTATTGTTGATCAACCTCTCGCAACTGGTAAGGTTAAATATGTAGATAATGCTATTATTTTAAATCAACTTTATAGTTATAAAGTAAAAGCAAAGAAAAATCTTTCTCCTGATAGTAATTATTCTGTAACTGCTTTTGGAAAAAAAGTTAGTGTAGCTACTACAACTACTACGGATACAACAACGAGTACATCAACTACAACAACTACAATCTCAACTACAACTACTACGGATACGACAACAAGTACATCAACTACAACAACTACAATCTCAACAACGACGACAACATTAGCCGATGTTCCATTAACAATTGATATGTGGACAGATGGTCTTTTAAATGACACAACTGTTTTCTATATATGGTATAGTTTTAATGCAACAGTAAACTCACAATATAGTGTATATTTTGAAGATGCTAGTAATAATAGTGCTACTTATACAGTTGATGGGGTGTTTGATGTTTATAAAGCTGATAAATCAACAAAATATAATGCTACTCCAGAAGACCCTGTAAATATGGGTTTATCTTATGATTTTACTGCAATGGACACAACTGTTTATATAAAAGTATATGCAAGTGCAGCTGCTGCTGTTAAAACAGGAAGTTTTCAAATAAAAATTTCTAATTATGTACCAACAACAACTACTACTACGACAACAACAACAACTACCGTTTATACACCATCATGGAAACTTGTTGGTAATTCGAGTATTGCAACAGCAGGTGAATTATCATTATTTATAGATGGAACTAAACCTTTTGTTGCTTTTGAAAATTTTGTAGATAATAAAATTAGTATTTATAGCTATAACGGTACATGGAATGATCTTGGAAGAACAGGATTAGTAGCAGAAACACTTACAGATACGATTTCTCTTTATGTAAAAAATGATATTCCTTATACTGCATATCATACTTACATGCCAACACATAAGATAAATACATTTAGTTACAATAATACTAATTCTCAATGGGAAGGTGTAAAAGATGCAGGCAATACTTCTATTGATGTTGTTATGGGTAATAAATATCCATCTATTATAATTGATAAAATAGATATGTTGGATACTCCTATAATTACTTATATAAATGACTCTAATTTTACTGATCAACCTATCATAAAATATACTACTGCTCAATTTTGGGAAAATTATGGTAGTTATGAATATGTAAATGAAAGTAAAGCTACTTATCCATCTATTTTTGTTTATAATAATGAAGTTTATTTTGCTTGTGCTTTTTCTGATACAACAAGAAGATATGTACATTTTGGTAAACAGGCTAAAAGTGGAGGAACTACTTTTTTACCTACGACTTTTAGTTATCCTTTTACAGGAACGACAGATGTTGCAAAATTTGTTTCATTATATATAGAAAATGGCAAAGCTTACATAGGACTTTTGGGTAATGGCAATGTTATTCTTATTAGAGAACTTTCTGCTTTAGACTCAACAGGAGTATGGTCAAATGTTGCAAATGGAGATATTAGTATCACTAATGGTGTAGTTCAGGATGTTGCTTTTGCTATGAAAAATGGCAATTTTTATACTGCTTATATAATAAATAATAGTGGCACTTATTCTACTTATGTAAAAAAGATAAGCAATGGACAATGGGTAGATGTTAATAGTGCGTCAATTACTACTACAAATGTAGGAAATATTGATATAAAACTTGATATTAATAATGTTCCATATATTGCATATAGTGATGCTTTCGGCTCTAATGGACTTTTTGTAAAAAAATTGGAATAATTTGAGTATCTAACTCAATGACTCAAGCGGGGCTTTATGCCCCGCTTTTTTTGAGAATAACTCACCATTATTTATTATATAATTATTAGACTAAAAGTCCACTATATTTAGACTAAAAGTCCACTATATTTAGACTAAAAGTCCACTATATTTAGACCAAAAGTTTACTATATTTAGACCAAAAGTTCACTATATTTAGACCAAAAGTTCACTATATTTAAACCAAAAGTCTACTATGTTTAGACTAAAAGTCCACTATGTTTAGATTAAAAATCCACTATGTTTAGATTAAAAATCCACTATGTTTAGATTAAAAATCCACTATGTTTAGATTAAAAGTCCACTATGTTTAGATTAAAAGTCCACTATGTTTAGATTAAAAGTCCACTATGTTTAGATTAAAAGTCCACTATGTTTAAATCAAAAATATCATTTATAAAATATAAAGAAACTGCCTCAAATGTCATCCTCTTTTTTATTTCTTTAACCAAACCCTTAGACTAAGCGAAAACTTACCCTAACTAAGCGAAAACTTAGTTGATTTTTAAGATAAATTAGCATAAAATTAAATGTTTAAAATTTGGAATTTATACAATAATTGTTTGTTGCTAAGACTAAATTAATAAAAATATGAAGGAGAAATATTTATGCAAACTGATTACGACGTAATAATAATCGGTGCCGGTCCTGCTGGTGCGAGTTGTGCAAAACATCTTGTGGAGAATGGACTTAAAACGTTAGTTGTTGAGAAGAGGAAATTGCCGAGGTATAAATGTTGTGGAGGGATTTTAATAGATAGAAGCGTTGATTTTATTAATAGGAATTTTGGTATTATTCCAGAAAATATTATCTTGAGTCCAAAATATATTAAATTAAAAGTATCTTCGTCTGGGTATTCTTTTATAGATTATGATAAAAATGAATATTTAAGTATAAAAAGAGATTTATTGGATTATTGGTTAATTAATGAATCAAGAGTAGAAGTTAATGAGAATTCATTTTTTTTATCTTTTAAAGAAGAAAATAATATAATAAAAATAAAATATTTAAAAGATGATAAAGAATTTGAATTATCTTGTAAGTATCTTATTGGGGCAGATGGAGGATTAGGAAAAACAAGAAGACTTATAGATAATATAGATATTAAAAACTACGCTTGTTATTATAAACAATATGTTTGTGATGGATATATAGATATTTCAGAAAATTACTATTATTATATAACAGGTAAAAAATATACTGATCTTTTTGCTTGTTTTTGTAAGAAGGATAATTTAATTTATTTTGGTACAACTCAATTCATAAAAAACATAAATATAAATATGATTAAAAATATAGAAAATAAATTAAAAGAGAAATTTGGATTTGAAATTAAAGAAATTATTAGAAAAGAAATTTGTATTATAGATACTAATTTAATAAAATCAAGATTTAATTTTGGAAGAAATAATGTTCTATTAGTAGGAGAAAATTCTGGATTTATTTCAAGAATGGGAGAGGGAATTTCATCTGCTCTAATTTCTGGAAAGATTGGAGCAATTTCAATTATAGAATCAATTAAAACAGGTAATAAAGCAATTGATTATTATTTGAAATTAATTGAAGAAGAAAAAAATCAAATTTCTAATTTACTTAATATAAATTGAATATGTTATGATTTAATCTGACACTAGATAAAAATTAATGCTATAAAGCAAAAATAAAATAAGGAGTGTCGAAATGACAAGTAGATCAAAAAATAATAAAAAATAAATTAGGATTATTACAACCTTACAGGTCTTTTATATTTCAGATATTTACTTAGATTTGATAAAATTTGATTTTTTTACGATAATTGTTTATTATATTAGTCAAATTGTTAAAATAAAAGGAGATAGATTTATGAATACAGATTACGATGTAATAATAATTGGTGCTGGTCCTGCTGGTGCGAGTTGTGCAAAACATCTTGTGGATAATGGAGTTAAGACATTAGTCATTGAGAAAAAAAAATTACCGAGAGAAAAAGTTTGTTCTGCTTTATTAGTAAAGAGGAGCAAAGATTTTGTTATTAAAAACTTTGATGAAATACCAACTAATATTTTATGTCAAAATTCAATGATAAAAACTAAAACCTCTTATTCTGGTAAACATTTTATTGATACTGACATTACAGAGTTTACAAATGTTTTTAGAGATAAATTTGATAATTGGCTTATTGAACAATCTAAAGCAAAAATAGAAAATGATGAATTTATTAATTTTATTAAAGAAGATTCTATTATAAAAGTTATTACAAAATCTAATTGTAAAAGATAATGGCTATGGTATCAAAGATGAGCAACAAAAGCATATTTTTGAGCCGTATTATCAAGCTTCACATCTATTTTTCTGTAATATTTAATAAAAAAATCAATTTGTAATGAAATATTACAACCCAAATACTTGATTTTATTTTATGATAATAATATATTACTTTTTTAAATGTTTAAAATTTTTAATAATTCAAGGAGAAATAATTTATGTCAAATAACGAACCAAAAATTACAGCCGAAGTTTGTAAAACTGAAGAACAATATATTGAATTTGAGAAAGGACTTTATAGAGAGTTTACTACAAGAAATCCAAATTATTGGGTTACTTTAAATTATAAAAACATTGATAACTCCAGGCTTCAATCTCCAATATCTTATGAACATCAATTAGTTATAATACTTCGTAATGAGAATGGAAATGTAATTGCAGGAGTAAATGCAAACCTTACTTATAAAGAAAGAATGCAATTGGAAGAAGTTGGATTTTATTTAGATGAAAATATAAAGAATAGTCCTTATGTATCCGAAGCACTTTCTTTATATATAGAAAAAACAAATATAAACCCATTTGTTGTAGGAGGACTGATAAGAAATAGCTGTTTTTCTGAGTTAAAAAAAATGGGGTATAAATATTATTATGGAACATGCTCTGAAGATAAACTAATACTGTATAAAACATTCAAATTTAAAGTAATAGAAGAAAAAATAATTAATGGGTTGAAAAAGTTTTTAATAATGAAAGAACTTTAGTATTTTAAATAATTTTCTTATCATATAGTCTTTTTTCTATTGATTTGGAGGATTATAAAAAATATGAACTGGACTGATTTAATCAATTTTTTTATAATAAGTACTGCATTTTCACTTGGTTTTTATCATTTATATATTTATTTTGAAAGAAGAAAGATTAAAGAAGAAAAATATAATCTATATTTTTTTATCTATGCGATAAGTGCTATTGTATATATAATTTTTGATACAAATTTATATAAATATTTTATGTCTATAAAAATAAAAAATATTTTAGGAGGAACGGCTCAAGTTTTTTTTATATTAGGAATTTTATTTGGATCAATAAATTTTATTTTGATTATATTTAAACTTAAAAAAGATGTAAAAAAATATTTTATCATACCATACATCTTAATATTTATTGCTACAATATTAACATTATTTAATATTATTTATGGTAAAAAATTTTATACTAACCATATATATAAAATTGTAGTAATTATCATATTTATAGGTGTATTATTAGGTACATTAATTATTGTTTATTTATTTTTTAAATATAAGCTATACAAAGAAAAAAGACCAACATTAATATTATTAGGATATTTGGGGGTTGCTACATTTTTTGTGGTAGACAAAATATCTGATGTTTTTTCATTTACATATATTCTAAAATCTAATTATATAGGAATTGGCTTATTTATATTTCTCTTTGCTGTTGCTTTATTTAAAAAATTTAATGAAGAGTATTATGAATATCAAAAAAAACTTATAGAAATTAATCAATCTCTTGAACAAGAAGTGGCAAAACAAACAGCCCAATTAAAAGAAAAAAACGAAAATCTTGAAGCATTAAATAAAGAATTATCAGCCCAAAAAGAAATTTTAGAAAAAACTAATACTGAATTATTAGACGCAAAGAAAAAACAAGAAGAAGATTTTGAAAATTATATTACTTCTTTTTTTAAAACTAGAACTACATTAATTGAGATGATTGAGACAGGGACTATTAATAAAGAAGATTTAATAAAAGGGATTGATATTATATTTAGCTCTAATTTTGTTCTTGATAGAGAGCAAATTATGAAAGATTTTAATCTAAATGATAACTATATGAATGTTTTATATGAAATGTTATTTTGTGAAACCAATAAAGAAATTGCTAGCCGTGTACATTTAGAGGAAAATACAGTTGGGGTTTACAAAAAAAGAGTAAAAGAAACCATTCAAGCTTATAGTAAAGGCGAAATAATTGCCAAATTATTAAAATATATAAAAAAATAGACTAATTATTTACTCATGTAATGAAACATTACTGCATTGTAATATTCTCTTACTTGATTTTCTCAAAATATTCCCGTAGAATAACCAAGTAACCAAAAATATTTTACGGAGAAAAAAATGGAAGAAATAAACAAAAAAGAATTAAATGCTCTTTGTGATTTGATAATAGCAAAGGCTAACAAGATTGAA
>MIAN01000071.1:0-1119 GCA_001829125.1 Spirochaetes bacterium GWB1_27_13
CTGGTAAAGTTAGAACAGAAGATAATGTTGGTATTACACAATTTAGCTCTGGTTTTACAACAAAGCCATTTAGACAAGATGGTTTTGGAATGGGTTATCTTGAAGGTATAAAAGTTGATGACACTGGCTCTATAACTGGTGTATTCTCAAACGGAAATAATAGAATATTAGCACAAGTCGCATTGGCTAACTTTACAAATGTTGGCGGTCTCGAAAAAGCCGGCGAAACAAACTTTGTTTACTCAAATAACTCAGGCGAACCTGATATTAGTGCTGCTGGCACTATGGGTAAAGGTAAAATTATGTCTGGTGCATTAGAAATGAGTAATGTTGACCTCGCAGAACAATTTACAGATATGATTGTAACTCAAAGAGGTTTTCAGGCAAACTCAAAAACAATCCAAACATCTGACCAAATGTTACAAGAGTTATTGACATTAAAACGATAATATAACACGAATTAGCACAGATTGTAATAGAATATAATTTGTGTTATGGATAAACCGTAGGGTGACCTACGGTTTTTTTTATTTATTAATAATAGTTGATTTTGATTGATAAAATGGTATTAACATAAATTTTACGAAAAATTAAATAAAATTTCAATAAAAAATATAAATATTCAAACTTATTGGAATTTTTAATCAGAATTTGGGTTATTAGTAAAATAGTTTTAGATATTTTATCTTGTGAAATCAAAAAATCTTACAAATTTATTTATTTGACCATCTATTTTTAAGAATTTTTTATTTTTTACTTTATCTCTGCAAAATTCATTTAATTCTGCAAACTCAATTTTTTTATTAAGAAGATAAGAGTAACCAGCATTCACCCTCAAAATAAAAAAGTAATCGTCTGAGGTTTTGGTTTTAAAGAATTTTTCTTTTGTTTTTATTACTTTTGATTTTATAATAAATTTTTGTGGAATCGGTGTGTTGGTTAAAAAATATCCACCAATAATATTTAAAATATCTTCTGTTTTTGTAAAATTAACAGCTAGCATATTTTGAAATTCTTCATTTTTTAAAATCAATAATTCTGTTCCTTGAGGTAAGGTAAGCCACAAATTCCAAATCAATAAATTAATTGTATCAGAAAATTCTTTTCTCATTAAAGGTT
>MIAN01000071.1:1134-5249 GCA_001829125.1 Spirochaetes bacterium GWB1_27_13
AAAATTCTTTTCTCATTAAAGGTTTTTTATCAATATCTTTTTCATTATTAAATTTATATAGCATTAAATCTAATTTTGATAGAATAAAATTTATATCACTATTTAGTTCTTTTGCAAAAATACTTGCATAAGATTCTCTACCTATATAAGTTAGATTGTAGATAAAATAAATTATTTCTTTTAGAGTACTTACGTTTTTTTGTTGCGTAGTAAATATTTTCTTAAAATCTATACTTATTGGTAAATTATAAGTTAAAATTTTTTCGTAAGGATCAAAGAGACTAAGAAATTTTCCTATTTCAGAAAGATTAGATAGTAAAAAAAGTTTTTCATACTGCGATGCTGTAAATCTTTGTAAAATTGGAATAATTACTCTTTGTACAAATTTCATATCAGTAGTTTTCAAATTGTAAATAAAGTTATTCCATTGTTTTAAACTATTTATTTCTCTTATTTTTTTGGGGAGGTTTTTATCTTGCTTTAAATTGATCACAGAAAATTGTAAGTATTTTTTTAATTGTGGGTTTCTTGTTATTATCCTTGATCTTGTATTTATAAAAGATTCAAAAAAGACTGTATATACTCTCAAGTCTATACCATTAGATTTAAAAAAAACATCGTCATACCCACATTTTTTTTCTAATAAAAATTTCATTATAGTTAGTTCGTCTGGTGTAAAATGTTTATTTTTATTTCTTATAGTCTCAATTCCTATACCTTCGACAAATTCTATTGCGTCCTCTTTTTTCATAGACCTCATAAATAAATCTAAGTTGAGTAAGAAAACACCACCATTTAGTATTATTTTTTTTACTTTTTCTCCAATAATTTTATAACCTAAACTTTTACAAAAGGCATTTATTTTTATTGTAGGAACTTCATATTTATATAATAATTTAGTAAAATCAGAAATTTTAAGTAAACTAATATTTGCAAAACTTTTTCCAACTTCTTCTAAATCTATTTCTTCTTCCAAATATTTTTTTATTTCTTCTTTTTCTTTATATGTATTAATTTTTGCCATAATCATGCTTAATTCAGAAAATCCTATACTTGGGTTTTTTTCTTCTTCCATACATAGTCTCCATATTAGTTATAAAACTTTGATATTAAATATACTGTAATATAATTTTAAAGCAATACAATATACACTTTTTTTATCAAATAAAATAATTTTTTCAAAAAATAAATTTAATTAAATATACTAAAATTAATTCAATTTGTCAATTTCTACAAAATTAAGAAAAGCAGATTTATGCTATTTTTTTATTATTAAAGCTAATTAAAAACGATAAAAGACTCTTTTTCTTTTAAAATGCAAAATTTTAAGAATAAATTCCAAAAATCTTGTATTCTTAATCAATTTGTAAGAGAGCATAAAATTTTATCATATTAAGAAATGGTATTATTAAAGAATAAATTCTTTTTAAGAATAATTAATGCTATTTATAATAAACAATTTAATCTATGTTATGTTTTTTCCCTCAATTTTTTTAACTCTTCATAAATATATAAAACAGCATTTACATAAGCAGAACTTCTATTATAAGAATAAACAGAGTCAAATAATGACTTTTGATTATCTATATTAGAATTATTTAGATTATTTTTAAACAAATAGTTTTCTATACTACACAAATTGTCGTCTAATGAATAAATATCTATATTCTCATCTATTCCATCCACATCAACAAAATAATTGAACAAAGAACTTGGGATAAATTGACCAAGACCACAAGCTCCTGCATAAGAACCAACAAAATAATAAGCGTTTTTATTTGTCTTTTGACACATTTTATATAAATAAATGAGTTCTCTCAAAGCAAATTTTTCTCTTTTCTCGAGGAGTAAATACTGTGAAACTAAAGTATTAAAAATGTAATAATTTCCAACATACCTTCGTTGCCCAAAATTTGTTTCCATCCCCAATATTGCAACGGCTAATTCAAAATAAATTCCATTTTTATCTTCGATTTTTTGCAATGTTTCAATATTTCTCTCTATAAATTTTGTCCCCATTTGAATCTTTTTGTCTAATCCAAAGTGATTTTTATACCAATCAAAGTCTTTTTGCTTAGTTTTGACTTTATTTTCAGCCATATTTAAAAATAATTTTTCTATATCAGAGTAAATTTCAAATTTATGACTATTTAAGTTTTCTACAATCCATTCAATAGGAACTCCATTTGCAACTAAACTTGACTTTAGATTTTCTAACTTTTGATTGTCTTCTTGTTGATTAGAAAATAATTGTAAACAAATAAAAAGCATAAAAATAATAAAATAATATCGTTTCATTTTAAAATCCTTTGTGTTTAAGCTGATATATAGTTAAATTTAAAATATTCTCACTATTTCTGCTTTATAATGACAATTATCCAGATTGTCATTATAATCTTAATTATAAGATTATATGCTTAAAAAACGAGTTCTTTTTCGAGTTTTTTAGGCTATAAAACTGAAATGTTTTTTTACAACTTGTTTTCTTAAAAGAACTTAGAAAAAAATTTATCATTGAATTTAAGACAAACCTAAAACATTTCAGTATATATTATAATACTTAAAGATTAAAATACCTTTAAAAGAATATTAATTTTTATTAATGATACTCAAGAGACCTGACAAATCTAAAAAAATAGATTTACGATTTAAAAACTTTTATGTATAACACAGATTAATCAGATTGTGACGGATTGGTACAGATTAAATCGCCTAAATATATACTATAAATATATTTAACTTTTTAAATTTGTGACAAATCCAAAACTTTTATGTATATTGGATAAATATTCTAATGGAGGTTAATTTTGTCTTACAAACTAATTAGCATAGTGGGCTCTGGTGAAGATTATAACGATGAAAAACTTATAAAACACTTGAGAAACTCAGATTTTATAATTGCATCAGATGGTGGGCTTAACACTCTAAATTCGATAAATATAAAGCCAAATTTATTAATTGGAGATTTTGATAGTGTAAATAAGGATATTCTTTCTGATTATCCTGATATTCAAGTAGAAAAATATCCAAAAGAGAAAGATTTGACAGACTCAGAACTTGCATTAAAAAAAGCTATTTCTCTAACTCCACAAAAAATAGAACTTTTTGCGATGACTGGTAGTTATTTTGATCATAGTATTGCAAATGTTTTTAATTTGATTAGAAATTTTTCGACCAATATACAGATAAGCATAATTAGTTCAAATTCAACAATTTTTGTTATAGACTCTGATGCCGAGTTTACAAATCTCAAAAATCGTAGAGTATCTTTTTTTCCTCTTGGTGATATAGAACTTTTAGAAATGACTGGGTTTAAATATAATTTTGATAAAAATAAGATTTCTTTTTTAGAATACAGCGTTAGTAATGTAATACAAAGTGATTATTGCAAAATAAAAATAAAAAATGGTTATATGATATTCGTCTTGTTTGATGAAGATTTTATTTGAAAATACCTTTACTTTCTGAGATTAAAAACTCCAATAAATTTAATATTTTATTGATTTTTTTCAATTATTCCTAAAATTCATATCATTCGTGATTTATTTGAGATTTATTTTATTATACCAAGTATTAACTGATTTTGGCGATAAAAAAATTACTTAAATTAGGTCTGTCCCTTTCATATATGGAGACAGAACATATTTCTATCGCTAAAACTCCTTAATAGTTGGTATAATTATTTGATATAACTGAATATATATATCCATATCAAAAAAATCAATAGTTATTTCCTTCTAAGTTATTGGTATGGAAAGTCTTTCACTGATGTCCAAATTGTCTCTATATATTAAACGCTTATCTTTATTAATTCATTTTTATTAAATAAATTACAAGTAATGTCAATTTTTATTATTTATTAACCTTTTAGAAGCGTTTAAGTATATATCACTAAGACTTATCCACCATTCCATTATAAACATACAATGCACGAGAGTAGTTGTAAAAATATTTATCAAAAAGCTCACCTATATTTCTTATGCGAATAGAATCTGGATAAAGTTCAACATTTTTGTCATTTAAAAAATCTTCTATGTCATCTTTAGTTTTTTTATCAAAATCAAGCATTTGATAAAGTTCTTCAATTGGGAATTTAAATGTAAAAGATTTATCAA
>MIAN01000072.1 GCA_001829125.1 Spirochaetes bacterium GWB1_27_13
ACTATTTAGTATGGATTTGTTTAATTTTATCAATAATAATATTTATTTTTTTAATTATCATAGTTTATTTCAAAATATTAAATAAAAGACTATCTATTATATTAAAACAGCTTTTAGTTTTTATTCCACTTCTAATCTTATCAATATTCTTTATTTTTAATAAAATTTACAGTGATTTTTATGCTAAATATGAAAAAGAAATATTTTACAAAATTGCGATGCTTAGTCAACTTGGTTCTAAGATTATAGATGGTGATAAAGTAGAATTAGTAAATTCTCCTTCGTCCTATCTTTCTGATAATTATAATTTTCTACAAAGTAAAATGTCCGAAATAATAAATGAAAACAAAGACGAATGGAATTCTCAACTTTATTGTATTATTTATAGGTATCATGAAGGAATGTTTTATATTACAGTGGATTTGATGGGTTTTTATGGAGTAATGTTTCCATATATTTATGCAGATAAGATTCATAAAAAATCTTTTTTTGAAGAAAAAACAGAATTTGGGATACAAAAGGATTATGAGGGAGATTGGATGGTTAGCACTTCTCCAATAAAAAACTCTAATGGTGAGGTTGTTGGCGTTTTTGAAGTTGGGCTTAATTATTATATAAAAAAAGAATTAAATTCGATATTTTTTAAGAATATTCTACAAGGCACAATGTTTACGCTTGGTGGATATTTATCTATATTTCTTATTTTTGCTTTTATACTTCTTTTTTCTCTAAAAAATTTAAGAGATGCAGTAGAAAAGTTTTCTAATGGAAATATGAGTGTAATTATAAAAGTAAGATCAAATGATGAAATAGGAGACCTTGGTAAAGGTTTTAATATTATGTCAAATCAAATTAAAGATTATATTAATAAAATCACTGACATAAATAAAGCACAATCAAGATTTGTACCTCAAGAATTTTTGACATTCTTAGAAAAAGACAGTATAACTTCTATGAATCTTGGCGATCAAATACAAAAAAAGATGACAATACTTTTTTCTGATATTAGGTCTTTTACAACGCTTTCTGAAATGATGACTCCAAAAGAAAATTTTGATTTTTTAAACTCATATTTAAGAAGAGTTGGTCCTATTATTAGAAAAAACAATGGATTTATTGATAAATATATTGGAGATGGAATTATGGCTTTATTCCCCCAATCTTGTGAGAATGCTCTAATTTCTTCAATAGAAATGCAAAAAGAAGTTTCTCTTTATAATACCCACAGAAAAAAAGCCAATTTTAATCCTATTTCCATAGGCATAGGGCTTCATTATGGCAATCTTATGCTTGGTATCATAGGTGAAGAAGAACGAATTGAAGGAACAGTAATTTCTGATGCCGTAAATCTTACAGCAAGACTTGAAGGATTGACAAAAAAATATGATTGTCAAATTATAGTCTCTGAGGACATATTAAAAAATATTGCTGATAATTCAAAATATAATTTTAGATTTGTTGATATGGTTAAAGTAAAAGGAAAAAAAAATAGCATAAACATATTTGAAATTTTTGATGGAAATCCACAAAATTTATTTGAATTAAAACTTGAAACAAAACATAATTTTGAAACAGCTTTAGTTATGTATCATAGTAAACATTTTACTGAATCAAAAGAATTATTTCTCAAAGTACTTAATACAAATCCATTGGATGTACTATCAAAAATTTATATAAATAGAATTAATTTTCTTTTAAAAAACGGTGTACCAGAAAACTGGAATGGTGTAGAACAACTTGATGAGAAATAATATTTGAAATACTTTTTTTTCAAATAATTAAAATTAGTCTATTATTTACAATTAAATTTAAAAACTTCTTGCAATAAAAAGTTAGTTGTAATATATTAAAAGAACATTTAAATTTTTTTATTTTTCAGTGAGAGGTGATTTATGCTTTTAAAAGATAAGGTTGCTCTTGTTACAGGTATAACAAATGATCGCTCTATTGCTTATTATATTGCGAAACAATATTCTGAACAAGGAGCTAAAGTTCTTTTAACTTATCAAGGTGAAAGATTAAAAGAAGGAACAGAGAAAATTGCTCAAGAAATCGGTGCTGCAGGTGTTTACTGTTGTGATGCAACAAAAGATGATGATTTAAAAAATATGTTTGGCGATATTAATACCAATTTTGGTGGGCTTGATATATTTGTTCATGCTATTGCTTTTGCTAATAAAAACGAACTTGGCGGTGGTATAACAAATTCTACAGCAGAAGGTTTTAAACTTGCTTTAGAAATATCTGCTTTTACATTAATTAATATGTCTAAATATGCAATGCCTCTTATGGAAAAAAGAGGTGGTGGTTCTATCATGACATTAACTTACATTGGTTCTATTAAAGCGTTGCCATCTTACAACGCTATGGGTGTTGCAAAAGCAGCTTTAGAATCAGCAGTAAGATACCTTGCATTTGAAGGTGGTCCTAAAAATATTAGAGTAAACTCAATTTCTCCTGGTCCAATTAGAACTGTTGCAGCAAGATCGATTCCTGGATTTTTGGATATGTATAACAACTTTGCTGAACACAGTTTTATGAAGAAAAATGTTGAAGGTGAAGATGTTGCAGGAACTGCTGTATATTTAGCTTCTGATTTAAGTAAAATGGTTACTGGAATGGTTATATTTATAGACGGTGGTTTCCACTGTAATGGATTTTAATTTTTTAAAATTTTACAATAAAGACTTGTTAGGTTTCAAAAACCTGACAGGTCTTTTTTTTGTGTAAATTATAAATTTTCATCTAACAATATCACCCCAGCCTTATCGTTAGCCGCATTATCTTGAAAAGCTATTACAATTTGATTATTTTTGGCATCACAATCTATTGACCTTACAAAATCTTTTGAAAGATTGTCTTTAATAAGACTAAATTTTCCATCATAAAAAGAAGTAACTGACAAAGTATTATTTTTTATAGAATTTTGATAAGCAATTATCAACCTGTTATCTTTTGTCATACAAATTGCATAATCAGTCGAATACCCGTTAAAATTATACTTAGCTGTTATTTTATCATTATAAATTTTATAAATCATAGTTTTTTGAGTATCATTCTCTTCTTCACAAATTAGGATATAAATATTATCATTTTTATCTATTGTTATTGCAGGTTTTTTTGAAATTTTATTTGATAAAACAATTTTTTGTGGATTAGTAAGAATATTTAAAATAAGCGTTGGATAAAAATTATTATCAGGGTCTGGATAAAAAATAATAGGATTATTATTACTATCTATCACTAATTTTATACTACTTGTTAAAGTTTCAAAAGTTCCATTTGAGCAAGTATATTGATATACAATATTCCATTTGTTTTCTTTAAAAACTTTAAAAAAAAGTGAGTTCTTTTCTGAATAAACAACATAGATATTGCTATTTTTATCGCAAGCTATATCAATGTTTTCTGCTATGTAGTCTGAAATGCCCTTTGTCCCAACAACTTCCCATTGATTATTTATAAATCGATTAACCGTTAGCCTATTTATCATAGAATAATCAGAATACGCAACAAAAGGAATATCATTCACAGTAATAATTTTATTGTACAAACAATCCATATCACTAAAGGCTGGTTTTCCAACATATTCTACCAAATCGCCATCTATTTTTTTTACGCTAAATCTATGTTTGTGTGCAAAATCTTTGAAAGCAACATAAATATTTCCATTATTATCAAGTGCTACATCTACGTAATGAGCAAAATGCTCAGATAAATTAAAATATTTTGTTATTTTATATTTATTGCACGAAAATACGAAAAAAAATGTAAAAATAATAAAAATAAACCTTATTTTATTCATAATAAGATTTTAATATCTCCCCGCTAATTGCATTAATTCTTTTTTGCTAAAAAGTTTGCTTGTGTTTAGGATAACTAAAAGATTATCTTCGAGTTTTACAACACCTTGAATATATTCTGAGCCAATACCAGAAATCATTTGTGGTGGTGGCTGAATTTGATTTGTATTGATTTGAATAACCCTATTGATTTGATCTATTAAAATGCCAATAGTCATATCTTCAACTGTGATTACAATTATTCCTCTTAGTAATTCTTCATCTTCTGTGAAAGTTATAGGTTCAAAATGAAATCTTTTACCAAGATCAACTATTGGAATAATTTCACCTCTTAAAGTAATAACACCATCGACAAACTCTGGTGAATTTGGAATAGGAGTTATTTCTGTATATCTAATAATTTCTCTTACTTCCATTATGTTTATACCGTAAAGTTCACTACTTATTTTAAAAGTAACCAATGACATTGTGGTTTCCATATAATTCTCCCTTAGACAGCAGTAAGATTAGTATATACTGAAATGTTTAGGTTTGTCAATTATGATAAACTTTCTATAATTTTTTTCAAATACATATATTGTAAAAAAAAACATTTCATGTATATAATGACGATTTGAACTATCATCATTATAAAAAAAATAATTACGAATTTCAACAATAAAATAAAAAATTTAGTATAAAAAAAAATATTACATGAATTACAGTTATTTTTAATCTGTGTAAATCAGCGACAATCTGTGCTAATATGTGTTATAATTTTGATAAAATAGAATTTTTTTCTATACATTTAAATTTAGTTTTGATAGTATAGCATAAATTAAAGCAATGTCAAATTTTTTTGCTTTAAAGAGAAATAATAGGGGTTTTTATGAAAACATTGGTTTTTGATGGATTATTCGTTTATAAGGATTTACCAAAGATTTTTGATGGTAAAACTTCTTTAGAAATAATTTATGGAGAGGTAAAATCTGATTACGATAGATTTATTTTAATCCAAAATGGAAATATAAAAAATATTCCTGAGGGTATTAAAAACATAACTTTACAAGAATTTTATCCAAATACTATATTAGAAACAATTTATGAAGAATCAAAGAACACAGATGACATTGTAATTTTTGATGTTGGCAATCCTTTTTATGATAAAAATTTTATAGACAATATGTTAAATCAACACACTCAGTATATATCTGACTATACTTATTGTATAGGTTTTGCAGATGGAATGGCTCCAACAATTGTAAAAAAAGATATTATGCGAGAAATGGCAAAACTTGTAGAAAATGATAAAATAATCAAAAAAGATTATTTATTTTACGCTTTATCAAAGGATATAAACTCTTTTGACATAGAAACTATTCTATCTGATATTGATTTGCGTATTTATAGAATAAAACTTGGTCTAAATGATACAGGAGAAGAGATTCTAACTACAAAAATATATAACAAGTTTAAATCTAATTTCACAATCCAAAAAATAACAGAATATTTTAGTAAAAATATTGACGCTCTCTACACTGTCCCTTATATGCTTAATATTGAGCTAACTAATTATTCTCCTATTAAAAGTATTTACTATCCTGAGTTAGGTGAATCACAAACTGAAATGGATTTTGAACTTGCTAAAAAAATTATTGATGACACTTATAATTTAAACGCCGATTTGTGGCTTGTTTTTGGAGGAATGGGCGAACCTTTGACTCACAAAAATTTTATCGATATTCTAAAATACGCAGACTCAAAAGATATAAATATCGTAGTGGAAACTACTGGCTTTGGCTTAAATAAAGAATTTATCGATAAAATTAGCGATTTAAACAAAGAAAAAATTAGTTTTGTGTTAAAAATCGATTGTTATGATGAAAAAACTTACAATATCATACATCCAGAGGCAAAATTTAGCGATATTAAAGATGTTATTACTATTCTTACTGATAGTGGATTTAAATTTTACAAACAAGTAGTTAGAATGCTTGAGAATGAAGTCGAAATAGAAAAATACATAAGAAATAAAGAAGCAAACAATCTAATAATAAGAAAATATTCTACATATTGTGGGAAACTAAAAGACAAAAAAGTCGTTGATTTGTCGCCTTTAGAACGAATCCCTTGTATCCACTTGCGAAGAGAAATTTTTGTAACACCAAATGGCAAGGTTAGTTACTGCTCGTTTAGCCCTGACCAAATAATTGGAGATTTTAATACCGAAGATATAAACTCAATCACCCCAAAACTCCAAAATGCTTATAAAGAGAATACTTTGGGCGATTATAAGCCATTTTGTGTTAATTGCGATGATTATTACTTGTTTAATTTTTAATTTTATTATATATTAAAAAAAATAGAATCGTGCAATTTTACACGATTCTATTTTAGAGTCATTTATTCAGACGACCAAACGTCGTTAATGCGAGAATTATTAATACCTAATATCAAAATTTTATTATTAAAAACGACACTATTTAAAAAAGATCTTCTATCCCAACCAACATTATTAGTTGCTTTTGCTCTTGTCCAATTTATACCATCGATAGAATACCATGCGTCATTATTTTTACTATATTGAGAATATGAAAATCCGCCTAGTACCCAGATTTTATTATCAAATACTACACTAGCATGACCAGATCTTTGTCCCCATGGAGCATTATCAGTAATTTTTGTCCAAGTTATACCATCAGTAGAATTCCATATTTCCTTATTATTATAAGAATTAGTATGCCCACCAATAATCCAGATTTTATTACCAAAAACTATACTAGTATAACCATCAATATCTTTCCACTGAGCATTATCAGTAACTTTTGTCCAAGTTATGCCATCAGTAGAATTCCATACATCATTATAATCAGTACCAGAAAACATTTCATTTGAATAATTAGAAAATCCTCCAATGAGCCAGATTTTATTATTAAAAACTACGATCAAAGAGTGTATTCTAGGACTCCACCCACCATTATCAGTAACTTTTGTCCAAGTTATACCGTCAGTAGAATTCCACACATCATTATAATGAATAGATGTATAAGTCCCACCAAATATCCAAATTTTATTGTCAAATACTACACTACTATACCCAGCTCTTAATCCCCATGGAACATTATCAGTAACTTTTGTCCAAGTTATACCATCAGTAGAATTCGATATATTATTACAATAAGTGTTATTATCAACCTTAGAAATAACCCAGATTTTATTATCAAATACTAGACTATGAGAACATATTCCATTCCAACTAGCAGAACTTGTTTTTTGTACCCAGTTAATGTCTCTATTGGTTATGCTATATTTTGCTGTTAATGTATAACCTAAATAGGTTAGAGATAAAGTACTTTCTACTATTTTACCATAGTAATCGCCA
This sequence comes from Spirochaetes bacterium GWB1_27_13, assembly GCA_001829125.1. Classification (GTDB taxonomy): domain Bacteria; phylum Spirochaetota; class GWE2-31-10; order GWE2-31-10; family MWDO01; genus GWC1-27-15. The sequence goes on from MIAN01000072.1 coordinate 7,165, forward strand.
GAGGTTAATTTTATAGCAATTTTATCTCCATTAGAGACAGTTGTGGTTTTTGAGCCAGTATCAGCCCCATTTTTTACAATAGTTCCTTCTGTAATATTTACCTCTGCAGTTTGAACACTCACAGGTAATACAATTGTAGATTCATTCGATGTATAATTTGTATTAGATTCTCCATTTGAAAGAGATGTAAACATATTTCCTAAATTATACTTATTTATTAACCCATCACCATCACTATCAACATAATCTTCAAAATTTGATATAGTTAAGTTAGTTATTCCTAAATCAGAGTATCTTTTTAGTAAATTTGTTTT
>MIAN01000073.1 GCA_001829125.1 Spirochaetes bacterium GWB1_27_13
CGTTTTTATCGATAGCACCCGCTGGTACTTCATAAGTTACTATGTTTTTACCGAGTCTATGTTGTTTCACAAGTAAGACCTTATTATCTTCTGTTATTGCAAAAATATTTACCCAATCAGTCAAATGGATTGAATAAAAATCATTATTTATGTATTTTGATGGTAAAAAACAGTCCATTTGATAAATTTCAAATATTTTACTCTTAAAAACCTGTTTTTCTCCATTAATGATCCATTTTTTAGTCTCGTGCATTATAAACCTCCATAGTTTTTATTGTAGAATATTTTTTTAAAAATTTCCAAATAAAGATTCAAAAAAAGATAATTTTTTCAAATTATTAATATCTACAATTTTTCTCATTTTTATAGCATTTTCTTTATAAAAAACATTTATTTTTTTTCTAAAATTTAGGTTTTCATAGGCATCTTTTGTTGTTGTAGAATAATATGATAGTTTAACAACTTTTTTTAACGAATTTTCTATTGATCCTAATATTTCTGAATAATCTGAATATTTTTCTATATCAAAAAAATTGTCAGTATTGTAATCTATTAATTCTTGATATTCTTCAAACCTTTCATAACTTACCACATAAAACAAAAACGAAGAAAAATTTATATATTTTTCTACATCTTGAGTTGTTTTTGATGTAAAATCTTTTCCCTTGCTAGCTTTGTCCCCCTTGATATGCGGTGGTGCATCTGTAAATAATATCACAACTTTTTGACTATTGTTACTAAATTTAAAATCATTAAGTCTAAAAATTGCATCATAAGGATTTTCACAAAAATCACCGCCAGATTCTGGTTGTATATTTTTTATATAATCTGAGACTTTTCCTATATCTTCTGTCAATTTGAGAATTGTTATGTCATTTTCATTATCTGCAAAGGTAATAATGCCACATCTTAGCCTTTCTCGCTTTTTTTTAATATTCTCCAAAAGAATCCTAAAATTATCCACAGTTTTTTGATATTCATCATACATACTGCCTGTAATATCAAGGATTAATACTAGATCAATATCTTTAAAATTAGGATCAAAGTTTTTTATCAAAGCTTTTTTAGAATTTTCTACTATAAAAAAATCTTCTTTTTTAATCTGATTGTCATTAATTTCAAGAAAAACATCAATTGTAGAATATTGATAAAAATTAATGTTTTTTATCTGTTCTTCAACTGGAGTTTGGTTTTCGTCACCAAAAAAAGAAAATATAACAATAAAATTGAATGTAAAAAATAAAAATAATCTTTTTAGGAAAAAACCTTTTTTTTGAGAAATAACAAAAGAATGATTTTCGACTCTTATTTCGTCCTGATCTGCTATACTAGTTTTTGACTCTATTTTTTTATCATTTAATTCTACAATAGTTGAAGGAGTAATATGCCACTTTTTTGTGATAAAAATTGTAAAAAAGCAAGATTTGGGTATTTTTGTATCTGTAATAACTATATTGCAGTTTTTTGATTTACCAACCTTAAAATTTTCTAATAATGGGTATTTTTTATCGTTATATAAAATATATCCTTTAACGAGCGTTGCTAAAATAATTGGTTTAATAAAAAATATAAAGGATGCAAAAATTGATATTAAAATAAAATTAATATTTTCTACTTCTATCCCAAATCTTGGAAAAACTATGATTAATAATATATTAAAAATTAATTTTATCACCAAGAAATAAAATATGTAACAAAAATCTACTATAAAAATATAACTTTTTGTTTCACTATAAAAAATTTTATCTTTTATTAATGGTAGACTTCCAAACAAAATAAAACTAATATAATTTATTAAACCAATTAAAATTTCGTTTTGAAAAAAATATTTCACAACAAATAATATAGATACAAGAAACAAAAAAATTAAAGATACTATAAGTGATGCAAAAAAAATATTTTGATTTTGTGATGAATCAGTAAAAATTAAAAATAAAAAAGCTAAAATAAATAACATTCCACCTTCAATAAAAATAAATAAAAATATATTATTTAAATCTAAAATAGAAGAAGTTATTTTACAAATTAGAAAAACAAAAATAAAAAAGATGTATTTTAATAAATTTAAGAGTATTTTCATTAAAGTCCTTTTTTTATCAAAGTCAAATTTAGATTACTTTGTTTAAAATATCGAATTTATTCAAGAATAATTTAAAAAAATTAATATATTTATATAGAGATGAAAAAAAGACCTCTTAGATTTTTAAAACCTAAGAGGTCTAATATTTATTTTTGAATATTAATATCTACTATAAACAAATTTATCACCAGTTCCAGTGACAAATACTAAACTATCTTTAATATTTACGAATGCACCACCGGGTAAACCTTCTAATATTATATAATTATTAGATAAATAATATTTTCTTATTTGATTATCAAATAGGTATGTATTATCTTTATTAAATGTAATAAATAAATTTCTGCCATTATCAGTACATCTCCAATCACCAATTATTGCTTTTTTATTAATAGAAGATGTATTAGGTACTCTTGAGTATTCAATACCTGTTCCAAATGATAGTTTATTATTATAAAAGAGTCCTTCTGTCTTTAAATCCCCAAGCAAAAAAATACCCAAATTTGTAACAGAATAGTTTCCTTTATAATTAATGCCATTTTCGTCCCAATAACTAAAATTTTTATCATCTAAAACTAACAATTTATTAGAATTAATCCATACACCTCTAAAATAATCGTTTGGCGATTTGTCATAAACGAGTTTTTGACCGTCTCCAGTCACAAAAACTAAGCTATTTTTAATTTTTATAAATAGACCACTAGGAAAACCTTCTAATATTATACAATTATCAAATAAATAATATTTTTTTATCTGATTATTGAATATGTATGTATTATTTTTATTAAACCTAATAAATAAGTTTTTACCATTGTCTGTTCCTCTCCAGTCTCCAAGTATTTTTCCTTTATTAATAGAAGATATATTTGGTATTCTAGAGTATTCAACACCTGATCCAAATGATAGTTTATTATTATAAAAAATACCGTCAATATTTAAATTGCCATACAAATGAATCCCAAAATTTGTACTGTAATATTCTCCTTTATAATTAACGCCTTTTTCATCCCAGTAGTTAAAATTTTTATCATTTAAAACTAACAATCTATTAGTAGGGCTAATCCATACACCTTTAAAATAATCGTTTGGTGATTTGTTATAAACAAATCTTTCTCCACTTACAAATACCAAACTGTCCTTAATTTTTACAAATGCACAACCAGCTAACCCTTCCAATAATATATAATCTTTAAATAAATAATATTTTTTTACCTGATTATCGAATATGTATGTATTATTCTTATTAAATGTAATAAATAAGTTTTTGCCATTATCAGTACATCTCCAATCGCCAATTATTTCTCCTTTATTAATAGAAGATATATCAGATATTTTTGAGTATTCAAGGCCTTCTCCAAATGATAGTTTATCATCATAATAAATACCATCGGTTTCCAAGTCTCCAAATAAATGAACTCCCCAGTTTTTATTAGAATACAGCCCTTTATAATTAACACCTTTTTCATTCCAGTAACTAAAATTTTTATCATCTAAAACTAACAATCTATTACTAGCGTTAATCCATACACCTTTAAAATAATCATTTAATGATTTTTTATAAACAAATTTTTCTCCAGTTCCAACCACAAATACTAAACTATCTTTAATTTTTATAAATACACCCGCAAAATCTTCCAATATTATATAATTTTTAGATAAATAATATTTTTTCTTCTGATTATTAAATGTGTACGTATTGTCTTTATTAAATGTAATAAATAAATTTCTGGCATTATCAATACCTCGCCAATCACCAATTATTTCATCCTTATTAATAGATAGATTACGACTTGTAATTCTTGTATATTCAATATCTGGACCAAATGATAATTTATTATCAAAAGCAATGCCATCAATAGTTAAATCTCCAGACAACCAAACACCTAAATTAGTTTTAGAATATTTTCCTATAAATTTAACACCATTTTCATTCCAATAATTATAATTTTTATCGTCTAAGACTAATAATCTATTAGTTTTATCAATCCATGCTCCATTATAATCAACTTTCATTGATTTATTATAAATATATTTATTATTAGCATTATCAGTTAATATAATTTTTTTATTATTGGAACTCATTTCTAATGAATATGTCCCAATGTTTTCAAGATTTATAGAAACATCCTCATTAAAACTAAATTTTTGAAAAGGAGTATATAATCCATTTTCTAATAATTTATAAATTCCATCTGAATAAAAGATTATTGTTTTATTTGCTGCCTTACCTTGACCTTTCCATAAGCCAAGTATTGCATTTTTTGCTGTAAAAATTTTATTGTTAATATTTATTTGTTCAAATTCATTTAGAGCATATCTTTTTCCAATAGTTGCATCATACTGACATATTCGAATTTTTCGTAACAAAGCATCTGTACTATTATCTTTTGTAATATTGTTTTCTCCGTTAAATCTATATTGTCTTGTAAAACCAGACAACTCTTTTTTGATATTACTCAATAATTTAATATAGCCAGGTTTTGGTAGCGATGTAATATTAAATAATTCTTCTGCTAACATAAATGGACTTAATACCTTGAGGTTACCAAAATTTTTACCTGTGTTTGACCATAATACAACAGGAGTCAAAAATGTTTTAACAAAATCTGAGTCAGTCAACTCGCCATCGTTGGAAGAGTCATAGAGGTTAATATTTTGTGAATAGCCAGGTGAATGATCCCCAAACATAACTATATATGTAGGGCGTTTTACATTCTTAAAATAATCAGTAAGATATTTGAATGCTTCTGCTCCATACTTAGTACCTTCAAAGTACACTTCAAGTCTGTTTTTTAAGTCAATATCTTTCATATTTGATGTAATTTTAACATCTCGTTTTGCATATCTATCATTAGGGTAATCACCGTGATTTTGCATAGTTACTGCGAATGCAAAATATGGCTTATCATTAAATTTTTCATATTTATCTATTATTTCTTTTGATACAGCCAAATCAGAAACAAATGTTCCATTTATTTCATTATTTGTCATATTATCCCAAAAATACATTTGTTCAAATCCCAATAATGGATAAACTTTATTTCTTAGAAAAAACCATCTATAATATGGGTGAATAGCAATAGTATTATAATTAAGATTTCTAAAATACCAAGCCAAAGACCATTGTTTATTAGTTAATTGATAATATATTATTGAAGGAGGATAAAACAAAGTACTTTTACAAGTTAAAAATTCATATTCGGTATTTGATGTACCTCCACCTAATGTTGGAGATAAAAGCGTTGCGTAACCATTATCTTTTGCAATATTACGAATAGAGGCTAAAGGATCAATATTTAACTTGATTCCATTTGCATAATTAGCATCCCAAAGCGATTCGCACATAATAACAATAACATTTGGTTTCATATCATCAGTAACTTGAGAATAATCAATATTCTCTGAATAATTTAATTCTTTTGCATATTTTATAGATGTTTCTTTGGAATAATCTTTAGGATATTCTCTTTCTATCCTTTTTATAAAAAATAAAAAGAAACTATTAAATTTAGATTCTTGAAAGTAACTCAATATATGAGGTTTATAAATCTTAGATAAAAAAGATTTTTTCCCAACAACAGTAATATTCAATAAAGGAATTGTAATAATAATTGCTAAAACAAATAAAAGTAATCTCATTCTAATTTTTGCTTTAAAATTTTTGATAAACAGGGCAGAAATTAAAAATACAAAAAATATTGCAATAGAAAAAAATACTTCCTTATGTATAATAATGTTAAAATCTTTAGAAATATTTAGTGCTTCTTTAATTAAAGATAAATCACTAGCAATAAAAGGTTCTCCCCTAAAATAAGTTTTTGTATAATTTATAAAAGCAGCAAAAATACTTATTGGAAAAGATACTAACAACGGAACATATAATTTTAATGTCATAAGATATATACATTGATTTATAATTAAATAAATTATAACAGACAGTATAAATTTCTCTACATTACCACCAATCCATGTAAATGTATCTGATAAACTATTTGCAGATACATAGTTCATCATAATTACTGTAATTATTGATAAAACGAATATAAATATTTGTGATAAGACAATTGTTAAAATCGAATTTTGTTCATCTCTTAATTTTTTTATACTATTGAAAATATTTATTAATTTCATAAGCCCTCTCATTTGAATTGTTTAAAATTTTGAAAAAAATATAATATTTTATTAATGTTCATCTTATTATTATAAATTTATGTAACATTAATAATAAATATAACTTGCAATCTGAGACCGTTTTAGATTATTTTAATTTTAGGTATATATGAAAAAACTTGTTTTTTTATTGATATAATATTATAATCAAACTTAACTTATTTTTTTTAAAGAAGTTATAGAAAAGTATATCATAATAATTATAACAAACCTTAAATATTTCAATATATAAATAAGATTATAAAGTTTTCTATTTTTTTTAATAATATCTTAGACAGTAAATTTATTTAATTCCCTAGCAGAAATAAAGCATATTATATAACTATTTTAAAATCAAATGTCAACTATTTTTTAATTTTTGTTATAAATCAACAAAAAAGAATATAATTTTTTATTTAATATAGAAAAATAAGTATTATATTAGATTTATTGAAATAAATCATAAATAATAAAAATAAGTAGAGTAAAATAGATAAAAACACAGATAATTAAAATATTGTATTTTTTTATTAGAATATTATAAGTTACTCATATATTCGTTGCTATAAGACAATATTATTCTAATCGATTTTTTAGATATGATTGAGTATATTAAATATTTTCTTAGCGTTTTTAAAAATAACATTCTCATAATCATCTGTCGATAGTTCTTTTTTTAGGGTTTTTAGAAGGTCTTGATATTTTTCATAAGTGTTTATTCCATCAATTGGAGAGTCACTACCAAATAAAATTTTATTACTCCCAGCAATTTTGATCGCTTTCAAGACAGATTCAGTAGAAACCCATGTTGTATCACCATACAAATTCGGTAATTTTGGTAGTAGATTAATCGCATTGCTATTGTCTGTCCAAAGATCAAGGTGTACCATTATAAAATTAATATTTTTATAATCTTTAGCAACCTCATAAACAAATTCTGATTTTGAATAAATGTCTTTTGCTGTATGAATTTCAAAAGGTAGATTGTGTTTATCTGCAAATTCTAAGTATTTGGCATATTTTTTATCAGTGATTGCCAGTTTGGAATGATATGGATGAGTCTTAAAACCACAAATATAATCTTTATTACTCAACATAAAATTTTCTAAATCTTTTGTAAAAGATTCTGTATCTGGTTTTATCCATATTAGTCCCTTAAACATATCAGGATATTTTTTTACAAATTGTAATGTTTGTAAACTAACTTCATATTGACTTTTAGATACCTTTGGATCAATTATATTTAAATCAGGATCATATTCGCACCCATCTAAACTAGAAACAATCCCAAAGTCAATTTTATATTTTTTCATAGATTTTATAAGAATATCCTCTGGTGTCTCAAAAAAAACTGTATTACCAATATGAACATGAGAATCTATAATCATAGTATTTTCCTTAAAATAATTAGTTTGTCCTCTATTTATAATTATTACCAGTTAAATTAAAAAGAGACTTTGGGTCTGTCCCAGAGGGACACCTCTTTATTATTAAGATATTATTATACTGACAATTGTCAAATTGCCTCTATATCTAATGCGTTATTGAAGTGAAGATTTATTAATCTTTAATTTTCAAGATAAATATTAGCAAAATTAAACAAAGATTTCAAGAGGTAAATATCGCAAACTTTTTAGAGTTAAATCCACTCCTTAATTTTTTAAAAAAGATGTAAATTATCTATTCAAAATTCTTTTATTTTGGTACAATATACTAAATTTTCTAAATCGAGGAGAAAAAATGAGCGTTGATAACAAAAAAATTGTTGAAGATCAGCTTAATTTTGTAATTTCTAATACAGACTTCAAAATAGGCAATAAATATCAAGGAAAAGTTAGAGATGTCTATGATCTTGGTGATAAACTTATAATTGTTACAACTGATAGGATTTCTGCTTTTGATAGAGTCTTAACGACTATTCCTTTTAAAGGAGAAATTTTAAATAATCTTTCACTTTTTTGGTTTGAAAATACAAAAGATATACTTCCAAATCACATCATTAAAAAAATTCATCCCAACGCAGTGTTGGTTAAAAAATGTGAAATAATTCCTATTGAAATTATCATTAGAGGTTATTTAACTGGCGGAGGATGGAGGGAATATTCTAGTACAGGAATGATAAGTGGTATAAAATTACCTGTTGGGTTAAAAAAAGATTGTAAATTTGAAAAACCAATTCTAACGCCAACAACAAAAGCAAAAGAAGGGCATGATATGCCTATTAGTATTAAAGAAATTATTGACCAAAAAATTATTTCTAAAGACCTTATGGAAAAAATCGAGGATTATTCGATTAAAATATTTGAAAGAGGTCAAGAGATTGCCAAAAAGAATAATTTAATTTTGGTTGATACTAAATATGAATTTGGTTTATTACCAGATGGTTCTTTAATTATAGCAGATGAAATGCACACATCGGATTCTTCAAGATTTTGGTATTTTGATACTTACCAAAAACTTTTTGAAGAAGGTAAAGAACAAAAAATGCTTGATAAAGAATATTTAAGACAATGGCTTTTATCAAAGGATTTTAAAGGCGATGGTGATATTCCACAAATTCCAGTTGAAGTTATTTATGGCGTTTTTGAAAGATACCTTATGGCTTATGAAGCGATTACAGGTTCAAAATACGACCTTAAAAACAAAGACTCTTTATCTTCCTTAAAAGAAGCTATTGATAATTTGTAAAATTTAAGACCTGTCTGGTTTCAAAAACATGACAGGTCTAAATATATATAAAGTAGGAAAATGATTTTTTTAGCAAAATTTAGACTTGTGATTTTATTTTTATTTTTTACCAATTCTTTCTTTTTTTGTGGAATATTATTAGAAGAGGATGTTAAACTAAGTATTCCTTCTCATAAGTTCTTTAAACAAAATTCAGAATTTATAAAGCCATTAAAATACAAACAAATCACAGTCGCAGAATATTTAACAGACCCTCTAATTTTATATGCAAATCTCTGGGGGTGTTTTGGTTTGACTTCTCCTTTATGGGAGGGTGATTCTCTAAAAATAATTGATACTTCTAATGAAAAAACATTGGAGGCAAAATCAAGTAAATTTTCGAGTATTTTTTTTGATAGAATGAAATTAGAGCCATTTGTTTCAGGACGAAATTATAATATAGTAAAAAATCTAACAGATTCTTCTGGAAAAGAAGTAAAAGATAGTTATGGAAATGTTATACAGGTGCTAAAAAATGATTTTTATGCAAAAAATATCATAGAACCAATCTTTTTTGTATGGTTTGGTTTATATTTAAGAGCAAAAAATTATCACCCCGCATTAATGATAGTAGAAATTTTTGCTCTTTCTTTTTTGTATGAGTTTACAGTTAGACCTTTTTTTATGAATGCAAGTTTTGAGCAACTTCTCAAAAACCCAGCAATCGGTATTGTTTGTGGAATATTACTTGATGAAGTTTCGACTTTTTTATTAACAACACCATATATTGGGCTTCATGTGCTTGCTTATATCCTAAATCCATTTAATGCTCTGCCAACAGCAAGAATTCATCCATTATTATTTTTAGAACCTTTCAAACAAACGGCAAACCTTGAGGTTATTATTAAATTATAAATTTTTATCATATTTAAATTAATTTGTATAAAAAAATAGAGACTATTTTAATGATAGAAAAGGTTGATTGTGTTTTATTTTATTTTGAAAGTAATTATAATTAATTAATAATTGAAGATGATTTTTAGAGAATTAGTAATAATCATTAATTTTTTTGTTTTATTGATTTTATAATTGGAACTTGTTCAAATTGTTATTATTATAGATAATTGTTATTGGAGGGCTACTGTTGAGGTGATTTTTGGTATATATAAAAATATTTTTATAATTAATAATGAAAAAATAAAAAATGCCGATAATGCAAAAGTACAATTTAATGAAAGTTAAATATAATTTAGATGAAATTTAAAAAAAATATCTTGAAATTTAATTTAAATTAATGTATATAATAGCGGGGAATAATTTTAGATTGTTGTCATTGTTTCAAGAAAACAATTTTTTGTAATTTTTAATAAATTATTTTTTTATTAAAAATGTATAAAGATATTGACAATTTTAATTTAATGATATATATATACTGCACTTTCTCGCCTTCATAGCTCAGTTGGTAGAGCACATCCTTGGTAAGGATGAGGTCATCAGTTCAATTCTGATTGAAGGCTAATAAGGTGTGTAAGAAAGAGGTAGATATGGCAAAAAAATCTGGCGGTCCGGATAAGATCGCTCTACAATGTACAGAGTGTAGCAGAAAAAATTATGCGACAAAGAAAAATAAAAAAAATTCGCAAGGTAAGTTAGAATTAAAGAAATATTGTAAGTGGGATAGAAAGCATACAGTCCATAAAGAAGCAAAAATTAAGTAGTTTATTTTAGGGCAATAGTTCAGTTGGTAGAACGGCGGTCTCCAAAACCGCATGTCGTGGGTTCAAGTCCTGCTTGCCCTGATTTTATATATATTACAGAATACTTTAAGTATTCTGTAATTTTTTTATAAAAATTAATTTTAAGGGAACCCAATGAAAAAGGTAATAGAATTTATAAAAGAAAGCATCGGAGAGTTAAAAAGAGTTACATGGCCTTCAAAAGATGATGTAGTTGGACAAACTATTGTTGTGGTTGTTTCTCTTGTTATCGTTTCTGTTGTTTTAGCTTTAATGGACTTTTTCTCTCTTCAAGCAATTTCAAAGATTATTACTTTGGGAATGTAAGGGGAATTATGGCAAAAGGTTGGTATGTTCTGCATGTTTATTCAGGTTATGAAAAAAGAGTTGAAGAGGCTGTAAATGAGTTAATTCAAGAAAAATCCCTTGAAGGGATTCTCTTTCAGATTAAAGTTCCGGTTAGAGATGTATCGGAAATGAAAAACGGAAAAAAGAAAGTTTCAAAACAAAAGTTGTTTCCTGGTTATGTTTTGTTAGAAATGGATTTAGATAAGCAACATTGGAAAGAAGTTTATTCTTTAATAAAGAATATTCAAGGTGTAACAGGATTTGTTGGTGCAAACAAACAGAAAAAACCTATTTCTATTATGCCAGAAGAAGCAAGGGTTATGTTGCAGAGTATGTCAGAAGCAAAAACTGATGTATTTACAAAACAAAAATATGACTTTAGGCATGGTGAGACTGTTAAGATTACAGATGGTCCATTTAGTACTTTTACTGGTGTTATTGAAGAAATTAATAGAGAAAAGAATAAATTAAAAGTAATGGTGGGTATTTTTGGAAGATCAACTCCGGTGGAGCTGGATTTTACTCAAGTTGAAAAAATTTAAGGTTTGAAATTACATATATAAGGGATTAGATATGGCAAAAAAAATTAAAGCAATTGTTAAATTACAGGCACCTGGAGGACAGGCGAATCCAGCGAAAGGTATTGGTCCAGCGTTAGGTCCTCATGGAGCAAGTGCAGCTGATTTTTGTAAACAGTTTAATGATAAGACAAAAGATCAGCTTGGTTTGATTCTTCCTGCGATAGTTACTATATATCAGGATAGAACTTTTACATTTATTATTAAAACTCCGCCTGCATCTGTTTTGATAAAGAAAGAACTTGGCATTGAAAGTGGTTCAAAAGTTCCTCATAAAGATAAAGTAGGAAAACTTAATAATGTCCAATTGAAAAAAATTGCAGAAATAAAACTTCCAGACTTAAATGCTAATGATATTGAAGCAGCAATGAAAATAGTTGCTGGTACAGCAAGAAGTATGGGTGTTGAAATAGGTTAGGAGATAAAAGATGAAAAATGGATCTAAAAAATATAATGAAGCCTTAACAAAATATAGTAAAGATGATACTTATGATCTTGAAAAAGGTATTGATGTTTTGAAAAATATAGCTTCTGCTAAATTTGATGAAACAGTAGAAGTTTCTTTGAGATTAAAATTGAAGAAAAGTCATACAGTAAGAGATACAGTTGTATTGCCAAACAGTTTTGGTAAAGAGAAAAAAATTCTTGTATTCGCAAAGGCTGATAAGGTTAAAGAATCTTTAGAGGCAGGTGCTGCTTATGCTGGTGATGATGAATATATACAAAAAATAAAAGATGGTTGGATTGATTTTGATGTTGTAATTGCAACTCCTGATATGATGAAAGATGTTGGTAAGCTTGGTCCTGTTCTTGGTAGAAGAGGTCTTATGCCAAATCCAAAAACTGGTACTGTTACAACGGATATTAAAGGAACAATTGCAGAGTTAAGAAAAGGTAGAGTGGAATTTAGAGCAGATAAAACAGGTATTGTTCACTTAGGTGTTGGCAAAGTGTCTATGAAAAAAGAACAAATTAAAGATAATATAAAAACTTTATATGAAGAAGTTTTAAGAAAAAAACCAAATGACTTAAAAGGTGATTATGTAGGTTCTTTCTATATTTCTACAACAATGAGTCCTGGTGTTAAGATTAATTTTAAAGCAATATAAGTCCTTAAGGTATGAGAAAGGTTGGTTTTTATGGCTCAACAATATAAAATAGATAAGATTTCTGAGTTAAAAAAGAAATATTTTGATTGTAATAGAAATTATGTTTTTACAGATTTCAAAGGTTTATCTGTAGAAAAAATTAGTAGTATTAGAAAAAAATTAAGAAACCTTGATGCAAAACTTGTAGTAATTAAAAATAGTTACATAAAAAACATTGTAAAAGAAAAAGGAATTGATGATTTAAAAGAAATAGGGGTTGGACCTACTGCTGTTGTATTTGCAAATGATACAGTAACAGAAGTTGTAAAACTTTTATTTGAATCAACAAAAGATAGTCCTTTAAAAATTAAAGGTGGTTATGCTGAAGGTTCTTTATTTGATGCAAAAGCGATTGAAGCTTTCTCAAAACTCCCTGGAAAAAAAGAACTTATCGCTATGGTTATGGCTACTATGAATGCTCCAATTCAAAATTTTGCTTATGCATGTAATGATGTTATTGGAAGATTTGTTAGAGTTGTTAAGGCTTATGAAGAGAAGCAACAACAAGCCGGTTAATTTGTAATTTATAACAGCGATGTCTTCCGAAAGTTGCTGTGCATTGCTGTGAATAAAATAGAGAAAGGAAGAAAATATGGCGGCTATTACAAAAGATCAATTGCTCGATGCAATTGCTAATATGACAGTATTAGAGTTATCAGAACTTGTTAAGGCAATGGAAGAAAAGTTTGGCGTTAGTGCTGCACCTGTTGCAGTTGCTGGTGCTCCTGCTGCTTCTGCTGCTCCTGTTGTTGAAGAAAAAGACGAATTTACAGTAGTTCTTGTAAATGCTGGTGCTAAGAAAATTGATGTAATTAAAGTAGTAAGAGAAATCACTGGACTTGGCTTAGCTGAATCAAAAGCAATTGTAGATGCAGGAAACAAAGTTCTTAAAGAAAGTGTTCCAAAGAAAGACGCTGATGAGATGAAAAAGAAGCTCGAAGCTGCTGGAGCATCTGTTGAATTAAAATAATTTCTTATACCAGCAATTTTAACAATTGTTGGTATAATACCTTAAAAGGCATTATTGTTAATTTATTGATATATAGCCATTAAAGTTATTTATTAGTTAAAAAATCTCAATTTTAAACCTTTTAAGTATATTATTTTTTCTAAGTAATCGCCAATTTTTATTGGTGATTACTATTTTTTTTAAGAGGGCGAATTCTGTTAATTTTTTTTTGTTTTTTATATTTCGTTATTTTTCTTTATTTCATTTCGTTTATTCTAAATTCTTTAAAGATAAAAATATATTTTGATTATTATAGATATTTCTTAGTAAATAAAAAAATTACTGCTTTAAACCTTTTTTTTGGTTTAATTCAGAGGAGTTAAAAGATGAATGTTAGCAGTGTTAAAAGGAAATTAAAAAATTCTAGAATGTTAATTGGTTCTAAGAAGAGAGAATACGCAGAATTACCTAATTTAATTGAAATTCAGTTAAATAGTTTTGAATGGTTTTTACAAAAAGAAAAAAAAGTTAAAGGTGAAAGTCCTTTAAGACAGGGACTTGAAGAATTATTTCAAGACATCTTTCCAATCATAAGCCACGATGAACGAATGTCTTTGGAATATGTAGAATATATTCTTGGTTTTCAAGACATTAAATATGATGAGTTCGAAGCAAAACAAAAAGGTCAAACTTATTCTCTTCCTTTAAAAGCTTTAATTAATTTAAAAATTCATGATACAGGAGAAATTAGACAAAAAGAAATTTATCTTGGTGAAATTCCTTTAATGACTGATAGAGGTACATTTATTATAAATGGTGCTGAAAGAGTTGTTGTAAGTCAAATTCATAGATCACCTGGTGTTATTTATAGTTTTGATGATAAAGCAAAAGTTTTCAATTCAAGAATTATTCCTTATAGAGGTTCATGGCTTGAATTTGAAATAGAAGAAAAGAAAAACTTGTTATTTGTTAGGGTTGATAGAAAAAGAAAAATTCTTGTTACAACTTATTTAAGAGTTTTAGGTTACGATACAAGAGAAAAAATTATTGAAATTTTTCATAAAGACAAACTTGTTAAAATAGAAACAAAAGAACAACAAGAATCAATTGTAAGAAAAGTTGTAAGTAAAGATATTTATAGTGTTTCTAATCTTGATGGAGAAAAAGAAAAAATTGTTCAGGCAGGAACTCGTCTTACTCCGTTAGAAATTGATAAACTTGTTCAGGTAGGTATTAAAGAAATACCAATTATTGATTTTGAACACAAAGATTCTATTCATAATCCTATAATTATTAACTGTTTTGAAAAAGAAGAAGTTCAAGTTACGAAAGAAGAACCTTTTAAAGATGAACCAAGTAAAGTTGATTGTATTATTAAGGTTTATTCTGTACTTAAACCTGGTGAACCTACAACTGTTGAAAATGCGGAAAAAGAAATTAAGAGTATGTTCTTCTCTGAAAAAAGATATGATCTAGGATCAGTTGGTAGATACAAGCTTAATAAAAAATTCAATTTTGATTTATCAATTAGAGATTCTGCATTAAGAAATGAAGATGTTATACAGGTAATAACATATCTTATAATGGTTTATAATAATGAAGGTAATGTGGATGATATAGACCATTTGGGAAACAGAAGGATTAGGTCAGTTGGTGAACTTCTACTCAATCAGTTGAAAACAGCTTTTACAAGAGTAGAAAGAATTGCAAAAGAAAGAATGCAACTAAAAGATATTGAAAATGTTAAACCATCTGATTTAATTAGTGTTAAGCCAATAACTGCTTCAATAAACGAATTTTATGGAACATCTCAATTATCTCAATTTATGGATCAAGTAAATCCATTGTCAGAATTAACTCATAAAAGAAGATTAAACGCTTTAGGACCTGGAGGGCTATCAAGAGATAGAGCAGGTTTTGAAGTAAGAGACGTTCACTATTCACATTATGGTAAAATGTGTCCTATCGAGACACCTGAAGGTCCAAACATTGGTCTTATTGTTTCATTGTGTAATTTTGCAAGAGTAAATGAATTCGGATTCTTGGAAACTCCATATAGAAAAGTAGATAATGGTAAAGTTACTGAAAAAGTAGAGTACCTTTCTGCTATGGATGAGGAACGATATTATATTGCACAAGCAAATGCACCAATAAATGATAGTGGCAAATTTTTGGAACACCAAATCGCTTGTATGAAATCTGGCGAATATACAACTAAAGAATCTGATGAAATCGGATATATGGATGTTTCTCCAAGACAAGTAGTTTCTGTATCTACTGCATTAATTCCGTTTTTGGAACACGATGATGCGAATAGAGCATTGATGGGGTCTAACATGCAGAGGCAGGCTGTTCCTTTAATTAAACCAGAAGCACCGATTGTAGGGACAGGTATGGAAGAAGTATCTGTTTATGACTCTGGAGTTTGTATAATTGCAAAAAATAGTGGTGTTATAGACTATGTAACTTCAAAAGAAATCCGAATTAAAAGAGATTCTGATGGGCAAATTGATTTATATAAATTATTAAAATATAAAAGAACAAACCAAGACACTTGTTTTAATCAAGTCCCAATCGTTAAAGCAGGTCAAAAAATTGAGGCTGGAGAGAGTATCGTTGATGGCCCTTCTTGTGATCAAGGAGAACTTGCTTTAGGTAAGAATGTTGTAGTTGCATATATGCCATGGAATGGTTATAATTTTGAGGATGCTATTATTCTTTCTGAAAGGCTCGTAAAAGAAGATGTTTTTACTTCAATACATATAAAAGAATTTATTGTTGAAGTTAGAGAAACCAAACTTGGTCCAGAAAAAATAACTCGAGATATTCCTAATGTATCAGAATCTTATTTAAGAAACCTTGATGAAGAAGGTGTTGTAAGAAGTGGTGCAAAAGTTAAATCTGGAGATATTCTTGTTGGTAAGGTTACTCCAAAATCTGATACAGAAACAAGTCCAGAATACAGATTATTGAATTCTATATTTGGTGAGAAGGCAAAAGATGTTAAAGAGAGTTCTCTAAAATTACCACATGGAGTTGAAGGAACTGTAATTGATATAATTAGACAAAGAAGAGAAGAGGGCGAAGAATTAAGTCCTGGTGTTGAAGAAATTGTAAAAGTTTATATTGCAACAAAAAGAAAAATCAAAGTAGGGGATAAAATGGCGGGACGACACGGAAATAAAGGTGTTGTTTCTATTATTCTTCCTGTTGAAGATATGCCTTATATGGAAGATGGTACTCCTGTTGATATTGTATTAAATCCTTTAGGTGTTCCTTCCAGAATGAACATTGGACAGATTATGGAATCTCAACTTGCGTTGGCAGGAAAAATACTTGGAGTTAAATTTGCAACAAGTGTATTTGAGTCAGCAACTACTGAAGAAATATCAGAGCAATTAACAAAAGCAAACCTTCCTAAAAATTCTAAATTTACTCTTTTTGATGGAAGAAGTGGTGAGCCTTTTGTTAATCCAGTTACAGTTGGTATTGCTTATATGCTTAAACTTGCGCATCTTGTTGATGATAAAATGCACGCAAGGTCTACGGGGCCTTACTCACTCGTTACACAACAACCATTGGGTGGTAAAGCTCAATTTGGTGGTCAAAGACTTGGAGAAATGGAAGTTTGGGCGTTAGAATCTTATGGTGCTTCACATACTTTACAAGAATTACTTACAGTTAAATCTGACGATATGGCAGGTAGAACTAAAATTTATGAAAATATTGTTAAAGGTGATTATTCATCGGCACCTGGTGTACCAGAGTCTTTTAATGTATTAGTTCAGGAAATGAAAGGTCTTGGATTAAACATTACAATATATGATGCAAGAGGAAAACGAATTCCATTAACAGAAAAAGAAGAAGAAATGCTTTCTAGAACTGATAAAAAATTCGTTTAAAAAAGTTTTTAGTTATTATTATAGTTTTATTATGATAAAGAAAATGTTCTCACAGAGGCATTGAGAACATAAAGTAAAGAATAAGAAAATTTGTTTTTTTTGTGTTCTTTTAGACCTCTGTGTAAGATTTTTTTGCCAAATTAAATCTAAATATTTGTTTTAGGAACAAATTTGGATAAAGTTATTGTTTTTTTAACTGAGAATATTAAAATTATTCTCGTTAAATTATAATTTTTAGGAGAACCTAAATGAGAGATATTACTGATTTTGATTCAATGGAAATACATATTGCATCACCAGAATGGATTAAATCTATGTCTTATGGTGAAGTAAAAAAACCAGAGACTATAAATTATAGAACTTTAAGACCAGAAAAAGATGGGCTTTTTTGTGAGCGAATTTTTGGTACCACAAAAGAATGGGAATGTTATTGTGGTAAATTTAAATCAATGAGATATAAAGGTGTAATTTGTGATAGATGTGGCGTTGAAGTAACAAGCTTCAAAGTTAGAAGAGAGAGAATGGGTCACATAGAATTAGCAAGCCCTGTATCTCATATATGGTTTTATAGGTCTGTTCCATCAAGAATAGGTTTAATTTTAGATATACCTGTTACTCCATTAAGGTCTATTTTGTATTTTGAAAAATATATAGTTTTTGATCCAGGTGATACAGATTTAAAAGAAAAACAAATTCTTTCTGAAGAAGAATATTTTGAATTAAGAGAAAGATATGGTCTTGCATTTCAGGCAGGAACAGGAGCAGAAGCTGTTAAGGCTTTACTCGAAAATATGGATTTAAAAAAAGAAGCTGATGGTTTAAGAAAAAATATGCTTCTTAAAGGTAAAAAGAGTGATAAAAGATTATTAAAAAGAATTGAATTACTCGAAGATTTTTCAATGTCAAGAAATAGACCAGATTGGATGATGCTTGATGTAGTGCCAGTTATTCCTCCAGATTTAAGACCAATGGTTCAACTTGACGGTGGTAGATTTGCTACATCAGATTTAAATGATTTATATAGAAGAGTTATTAATAGAAACAACAGATTAAAAAGACTTTTAGAATTAAATGCTCCAGACATCATTGTTAGAAATGAAAAAAGAATGCTACAAGAGGCAGTTGATGCTTTATTTGATAATTCTAAAAAGAAAAAAGTTGTTAAGGGGTCTTCAGCTAGACCTTTAAAATCACTTTCTGACTTATTAAAAGGTAAACAAGGTAGATTTAGACAAAATTTACTTGGTAAAAGAGTTGACTATTCAGGAAGAAGTGTAATCGTTGTTGGTCCAACACTAAGAATGCATCAATGTGGGCTTCCAGTGAAAATGGCTTTAGAACTTTTTAAACCATTTGTTATGCACAAACTTGTTGAAAGAGAAATTGTATTCAACATAAAAAAAGCAAAGCAGATGATAGAGATGGAAAATTCAGAAGTTTTCTATATATTAGAAGAAGTTGTTTCTGAACATCCAGTTTTGTTAAATAGAGCTCCTACACTTCATAGACTTGGTATTCAATCATTTGAACCTGTTTTAGTTGAAGGAAAAGCTATTCAATTACATCCATTAGTTTGTAAAGCGTTTAATGCTGACTTTGATGGTGATCAGATGGCAGTACACGTTCCACTTTCTATTGAAGCACAAACAGAATGTTGGATGCTTATGCTTTCTGCAAAAAACCTTTTAGACCCTGCAAATGGAAATCCTATCGTAGGTCCTTCTCAAGATATGATTTTAGGAATTAACTATTTAACGAGAGTTCAAGAAGGAGTTAAGGGTGAAGGTAAATGGTTTAAAAACCTTAATGAAGTTGTTATAGCTGTTGAAGCAAAAACTATTCATCTTCAAGCAAAAATTAGAATAAAAATAGATGAAATGTTTTTACAAAAAAGACCAATAAAAGAAAAATTAATTGATGATAAATATCTTGAAACAACAGCAGGAAGACTTATTTTTAACGATGCCTTACCTGCAACGATAGATTATATTAATGAACCGTTAAATGATAAGAGAATAAATAAAATAATTGGTGAAGTATATAAAAGAAGAGGGGCAGCTATTACTGTTAGAATGCTTGATGCGGTTAAAAATGTTGGTTTTAAATACGCAACAGTTTTTGGTGCTACAATTGGTATGGAAGATATAATTGTTCCACACAATAAAAAAGACATTCTTGAAAAAGCACAGACCAAAGCAGATGTTTTATATAAAGAATATAGAGACGGTATTATATCTTCTGAAGAAAGATTTAATAAAATTCAAGATATATGGACAAGAGCATCTCAAGAAGTTGCTCAGGCATTACTTGAAACTCTAAAAAAAGATAAAAACGGATTTAACCCTGTTTATATGATGGCAGACTCTGGAGCGAGAGGTTCTACAACACAGATTAGACAGCTTGCTGGTATGAGAGGTCTTATGACAAAACCTGGTGGAGATATTATTGAACTTCCAATTAAATCAAACTTTAAAGAAGGTTTATCTGTAATTGAGTTTTTTATCTCAACAAATGGTGCTCGTAAAGGTCTTGCTGATACAGCGTTAAAAACAGCGGATGCTGGGTACTTAACAAGAAGACTTGTTGATATTGCTCAAGATGTTGTAATTAATGAAGAAGATTGTGGTACTATCAATGGTATCGAACATGCAGCTATTAAAGAAGGTGATGAAATATTAGAGCCTTTAAAAGATAGAATTATAGGAAGATATTCTGCAGAAGATGTAAGAGACCCTATAACAGGTGAAATTATTGTTAAAGCAAATGATCTTATTACAGAAGATACAGCAGAAAGAATTGAAGCAAGATATGTAGAGACTGTTAAAATTAGAACTGTATATACCTGTGAATCAAAAAGAGGTGTTTGTGTTAAATGTTATGGTAGAAACCTTGCTACTAATAAAACTGCTGATATTGGCGAATCTATTGGTATTATTGCAGCAC
>MIAN01000074.1 GCA_001829125.1 Spirochaetes bacterium GWB1_27_13
TGCTTATATCTTAACACATCCAGGCGTGCCATGTGTTTATTGGCCACATTACTTTGATTGGGGTACAGATTTACAAAACAAGATTAAAACTTTAATCTCTGTTAGAAAATCAAAAGGTGTTAATTCGACAAGTGCTGTTAATATAGTTGCTGCTGATAGCGGAAAATATGCTGCTATCATTACTGGTACTTCTGGACAAATCGCTATGAAAATTGGTGGCGGTTCTTGGTCTCCAGGAACAGGCTGGACATTAAAAGCAAGCGGTTCTAATTGGGCTGTTTGGTCAAAATAATTGTTTTAATTTTAAATAAAAGAGAAACAGAGGAGGCTTTTTAGCCTCCTTTTTTATTTTTTGTAAAATAAAATATAGACCTAATTTTCATTTCAAATTAAAAAAAATATTCAAATTATATAAAAAAGTAATGTATTTTTTTAAATTATTCGTTATAATAAAAATAGAAGACATTAATTATATTTTAGGAAGGTTTCATGAGTTCTACAAAGATATTGATTGTAGAAGATGAGTTTATAATTGCTGAAGATGTTAAAAACATGCTTATTAAACTCAATTACAATATTATTGGAATTTCTTTTACAGGTCAAAGCGCATTAGATGAAATTGAAAAAGATTTGCCAGATTTAGTTCTTATGGATATAATGTTAAAAGGTGATATTGATGGGATTGAAACAGCAAGTATTATAAAAGAAAAATTTGAAATCCCTGTTATTTATCTTACAGCTTATACTGATGATATAACGCTTCAAAGAGCAAAAATAACTGAGCCTTTCGGTTATATCTTAAAACCATTTGAAGAAAGAGAACTATATACAAATATAGAAATGGCTTTGTATAAACATAAAGCAGAAAGAGAGATTCTTAAAAGACAAAAAACTCTCGAAATAATCGCTTTATTTGATGAAGTTACATCACATCTTACAGCCACAGACATTCTTGATAAAAGTCTTAATTTCATAAAAGAAAAATTAAAATTAGATTATATTTCGATAATATTACTTGAAAGAAACACGGATTCGATAAAAAAAATATATTCAACATTAAGTTCTAATAATGAAGAAGAATTTCCTATTGATGGGGCTATTTTACTATCAATAATAAAAAAAACAACGAGTATTTATAGGAGTAACATTAAGGATTTTCCTATTAATTATAAATTTGATCATTTTTTAATAGAAAAAGGTTTTTTGTCTGATATTATTATTCCGCTTATAGTAGAAGATAAGTGTTTTGGAGCATTTAGTGTCTATTCAAAAGAAATTAATGGAATAAACGAAGAACTGATAAATATTTTGACCTTATTAGCACCTCGACTTGCTTTGTCTATCCAAAATTCTAATTTAGTTGAAGAATTAAGAGAAAGCGAGCAAAAATTTAGAAATTTTACAGAATTTCTGCCCCAAACAGTAGCAGAGATTGATTTAACAGGAAAAATAACTTATGCTAATAAAAATGCACTTACTTTTTTTGGTTACACTACGGAAGAATTTAATAAAGGATTAAATGTTTTTGATATGATTTATCTCGAAAGTTTTGAAAGAGGTAAAAAAGACTTTGAAGATATGATAAGTGGAAAGTATATATCAGGAAGGGAATATTTTGCAAAAAAGAAAAATGGAGAAACTTTTCCTGTAATAGTATATACAAATGTAATAATTAATAAAAAAAATATTATCGTTGGAATAAGAGCTGTTATTGTTGATATTTCTCTACAAAAACAAATGGAAAGCCTTATGTTAGAGGAAAAAGAAAGGCTTGCTGTAACGCTAAAGTCTATTGGCGATGGGGTTATCACAACTGATACAGAAGGAAAAATAATTTTAGTCAATCAAGTTGCAGAAAAACTAACTGGCTTTACTTATGAGGAAAGTTTTGGGAAAAATCTTACTGAAATTTTTAATAATTTTGATGAAAAAACTAAACTGTCTCAAATAAATCCAGTAACAATGGTTTTAGATAAAAAAGAATCTTACACAAATACGACAGGGACAATCCTTATTTCAAAAACAGGTGATGAAAGAATAATAGAAGAAAATGCAGCACCTATTAGAAACAAAGATAATCAGATAATAGGCGTTGTTATTGTATTTAGGGATGTTACAGATAAATATAAAATGCAAGAAGAAATTCTAAAATCAAAAAAACTTGAGTCAATTAGTATTTTAGCTGGTGGAATTGCTCATGATTTTAATAATATTCTTACTGCCATTGTAGGCAATATCACTTTAGCCAAACTCTATTCACCAGAAGAAGGTAAAGTATCTGAACTATTAACAGAAGCAGAAAAAGCCTGTATTCGTTCAAAAGACCTTACTCAGCAGCTTTTAACATTCTCAAAAGGTGGAGACCCAATAAAAAAATTAGGCTCAATAAAAGACGTACTTATAGAATCATCTCGTTTTATATTGAGAGGCTCAAATATAAAATGTGACTATAATTTTCCAGAAGAATTGTGGTCTGTTGAAATGGATGAAGGACAAATTAGTCAAGTGGTAAGTAATTTAATAATTAACTCAAGTCAAGCGATGCCAAATGGTGGGTTAATTAAAGTATCAGCAGAAAATGTAAACATTACTAAAGAAACAAAATTACCTTTAACTGGAACTCGATATGTAAAAATTTCTATTGCTGACACTGGCGTTGGGATACCAAAAGATTATCTTTCCAAAATATTCGACCCATACTTTACAACTAAACAAAAAGGTAGCGGTCTGGGGTTAGCAGTAACTTATTCTATAATAAATAAACATAGTGGTTATATATATGTGGAATCAGTTCTAGGGGCAGGTACAACTTTTTATATTTATCTTCCCGCTTCTTCTGTAAGTGCTAAAACTAAAGATACTATGGATGAAAAAATAAAAATACACAGAGGACGAGTTCTTATAATGGATGATGACGAGGCGATTAGAGAAATAGCGAATAAAGTACTATCTCATCTTGGTTTTACAGTAGAACTTGTGGAAAATGGAGAAGATGCTATCGAACTTTATAAAAAATCAATGAAAAATGGTCAAAAATTTGATGTTGTAATTATGGATTTAACGATACCAGGTGGAATGGGAGGAAAAGAAACAATAAAAGAGTTAATTAAAATAGACCCAAATGTAAAAGCAATTGTTTCGAGTGGATATTCTACAGACCCCGTTATGGCAAATTATAAAGAGTATGGTTTTAAAGGAATAATTACAAAACCTTATACTATTAAAGATTTTATTTCTGTTCTCGATAATGTCGTAGAAAACTAAAAAAAAATTTCCTCTTACGGAAACAAAGGGGAGCTACTCCTTGTTTCTGTAAAAAGAATTCGATCTAAATAATAATTTTTCCCGAATTGTTAATTCGGTTTAGAATATATATATAAGAGAGGACTATAATGGCTAAAACTATTTCGCCAAAACAAATAATAATAATTGTAGTAATAGTATTTATTGTTTTTGTTCTTTTCTCATCATTTTATACAGTTGAGAAAGATCAAAAAGCAGTTGTAACTCAATTTGGTAAATACGAAAAAACAGAATCTCCGGGGCTTCATTTTAAACTACCTTTTGGTATAGAAAATGTACAAAAGGTTACAGTTGAAAGAGTTTTAAAAGAAGAATTTGGTTTTAAAACAACAAGCGTTTATGATTCAAAATCAGAGTTTTATCGAGGGGATGTAGAAGTTGAAGAAGCCCAAATGCTTACGGCAGACTTAAAGGTAATCCAAATCGAATGGATTGTTCAATACAAAGTTTCTGACCCTAAAAATTATCTTTTTAAAGTCAAAGACCCAAGAAACACTTTAAGAATATTCTCAAAAATAGTAATGAGTCAAGTTGCAGGTGATTATTTTTTTGATGAAATTATTACAATTGCAAAAAACGAAATTACAAACAAAGTTTATGATAATCTTCAAGCAAGATTAAATGAACTTGAAATGGGTATAGCAATAACAACAGTTGCTCTAATTAATGTTATACCTCCAACAGAAGTAGAGGCAGCTTATAATGAAGTATTACAATCTCAACAAGAAAAAGATAAAATTGTAAACGAAGCAAAAACAGAATATATAAAAAGAGTAACCCCAGCAGAAGGTGAAGCAAGCAAAATGATAGCAGAAGCAAAAGGTTATTATGCAGAAAGAATTAAGGTTGCTCAAGGTGAAGCAAATTATTTTACCTCACTCTACAAAGAATATGTTAAAGCTCCTGACATAACAAAAACAAGAATGTACCTTGAAACTATAAGTGAAGTTTTACCAAGATTTGAGCATGTTTATATAATTGATGATAAGCAAAAAAATTTATTACCATTCCTTCCACTTAATACACCAACTTTAAGCAAAGGAGGCAAAAATGACTAATACTAATATGAATAAAACTATAGTATTTATCGCAGCAATAGTCGGTGTTATGATTACCATTGTAATATTAGGTCCATGGTATTCTTTACAAGAAACACAAACTGCTATACTTACAAGATTTGGTAAACCAATAAGAGCAGTTACAGAGGCAGGGATTCACTGGAAAATACCTTTTATCGATAGTCCTAATTATTTACCAAAACAAATTCTTGAATGGGATGGCGAGGCAAGGCAATTTCCTACTTATGACAAAAGAATGATTTTGGTTTATACAACAGTAAAATGGAAAATTAAAGACCCTCTAAAATTTTTTATTTCTCTTTCTGATGAAAGCAATGCAAAAGTAAGACTTGATGATATTCTTGATGCTACATCACGAAAAGTTATTTCTCAGCATAGTTTTGAAGAAATAGTTAGGGATAGTAATAGAATCAAACAACTAAATACCGATGCTATAAATCTATTAAAAGAACTTGGGATTACACAAGAAGAACTTGATAGTTATCCAAAAATAAATTTTGGTAGAAGCTATATGGGTGAGGAAATGAAAAGAGAAGTTGCCGAAACACTTAATACAATGGGTATAGAAGTAGATGCATTTTATATTCAAAAAGTAAATTATATTTCTGATAACTTAAAATCAGTTTATGAGAGTATGATTGCTGAAAGAAAAAAAATCGCCCAATCTTATAGATCACAAGGTGAAAGATATAGACAAGAAAAACTTGGTGAAATGGAACAAAAAGCTAAAGAAATACTTGCAGAAGCAAAAGAACAATCAAAATCAATTATGGGTCAAGCAGATGCAATAGCTGCTGCTACTTACATTGAAGCATATAATAAAAATGCTTCTACTCGTGATTTTTATCAATTTATGAAAAAGATGGAAGCTTATAAAAAGACTCCAACAAATACATCTTTAGTTATTTCAACAGACTCAGATTTTTATGATATGTTGAAGAAATATTAACATAAAAAACTAAGTTCATATTTCTCACAGAGGTCAAAAGGCACAGAATAAAAATAATTAGCCTTTTCCTCTGTGTTTTTGTCAGAAATTCTAAATATTGATCAATTCTTTATATATACTAAAATGTTTCAGGCATATAATCTTATAATTAAGATTATAATGACAATCTGCACGATTATCATTATAGATAAATCTTTAAATAACTCTATGAGAGACTTGATTAATACTATTTTTATAAAAATAAAATTTACATCCAAATTAACCTTCTTCAATTTACAAATCAATAAAATTTCTTTATACTTTTTTAAAATAAAAATATTCTTTTGATTATTAAAGGATACTATTTTTTATATTTTTTCTAATCATAAATTTTAGTATGCCGATATTCTTATAGAGTAAACCAATTTGAAGGAGGGGAAAATTTATGAAGGATTTAAAAGAAAAACTAAAATATTTAAAAGAAAATCATTCTCTTGTTGGACTCAAAGGTGGAACAGAAGTTGAGGCTATGTCATTTGAAGAAATTTATCTAATGAAACAAATTTGCCGTGGAGTTGTTCCAATGACAGTTAAAATTGGCGGTCCTGAGGCTAGAAATGATATTGAATTTATGCTTTCTATTGAGGTAGAAAAAATCTTAGCACCAATGATAGAGTCTCCTTATAGTCTAAAAAACTTTGTAGAAACAATGAATGACCTTGATAAAAGTAAAAAAACAAAACTTGCAGTTAATATTGAAACAATATTTTCTTACACAAATTTACACTATATTTTTGGATCTCCTTATTTTAAGGAAGTCGATCAAGTTACAGTTGGAAGAACAGACCTTTCTGGTTCACTCGATAAAGATGTTGATGATTTTGAAGTTCTAAATATCACAAAAAGAATAGTAGAGTCAGCAAAATACTATGGTAAAGTAACATCAATTGGTGGAAAAGTAAATCCAGAAAATGCAGTTTCTGTTGCAAATAATATTGGCTCTAACTATATAAACACAAGACACATGGTAGTTACTTGTGAATCTAAAAACATTGCAAAAGATGTAGAGGCTTGTCTTGTATGGGAAAAAGAATTCTACCAATATCTACAAGATAATTTTTCGTCAAGAAGTGTTTTTTATCAAAAAAGAGTTAATTCTATTGATGAACGAATTAAAACAAAAGTCTTGGTGTAACTGAATAAATTAAGATTAAAAAAAAGTCGTTATATGACTAAGGAATAATATGAAAAAAAATATTTTAATTACAGCATTTTTTTTGATCCTCCAACTTACATTTTCTTTAAATTTAGTACAAGAAATTTATTCTGATAGCACAGGAAGTCAAGTTGTTGGTAAAAAAGATTACCTTTATGATGAACGAAACAACATAATATCAATTATCAGTTTTAATCAAGATTTGATGGAAGAATCAAAACTTGTCTACACTTATGAAGAAGACAAATTAATTTTAGCAGAAGAATTTCAAGGAAATTCTAAAATTAAATATTCTAAATTTGAATATGATGCTCAAAAAAAAGTAGCAAAAAAAATAGAGTACGATACTGAAAATAGAATAATTCTTACACATAACTATATTTATGATGCAAGTAATAATTTAGTATCCATCGAAGATTATTATGGGTCAAATCTTGCAGGCAAAAAGAATTTTGTTTACAAAAATGGTAAACTTGTTGAAGAATATCAACTTGACCAAAATAATAACAAAACTATAAGCAAAATCTACAATTATAGTGGAAATAATATCTCAAAAATTGATTTTTACTTAAAAGAAAGAAAAATTAGAATAATAGAACGAATTTATGGTAAATTAGACACAAAAACAAATATTTTTGGATTTAGTTATAATTATTGGGACATAAGATAAGAACTAAAAAAAAATCCAAAGACATCAAAAGGACACAAAAACATTCTTTGTGTCCCTGTCTCTTTTATGAAAAATTGAGACTGTAAAAAAGTTTGTGTAAATCTCAAAATACCTTTGAAAAAAATCAGAGGTATTTTTTTATTCTTTCCTCAAATA
>MIAN01000075.1 GCA_001829125.1 Spirochaetes bacterium GWB1_27_13
TGTTTTTAGAGTTCCTTGTTTTATAGAAATCGAAGAAATATATAGAATAGAAAAAATTTTATCCACTAAAATAGTTAAATTGTAATCATTAGTTTCTTCATTTAATGCTAAATCTAATTGAGGTTCTAAATTCTCAGTTTTTACATTTAGAATGCTATTATTAAAAAATTTATTTTCTTTAATAATTTGATAAGAATAAACTTTTTTTGTTGTGTCTGTTTTGTTAATTAATCCATAAATATAAACGTTATAAGAGCCATAGATCAATTTTATATCTAAACTTTGATCTTTATTTGTCTGATTTATGCCAAAAGAATATTTTGAATTTTTAATATTCTCAAAAAATAAATGATAGCAAATATCATCTGTTGACTCGTTTATTATTTTTATATTTATAAGTTCTGTTTTCTCGCTTATATTATCAATGGCAGAGCAAGAAATTAGTAAACAAAATAATAATAGAATGTAAATTTTCATTTTTTTCCCCATAAGACGAATTAATACGGATTATTGTAGATTGACACGGATTATGTCTGTTTTCAAACAAAAAGCCTTTTTTCTTTATTTTTAGTTGTTTAATAAATAGATTAAATCGTGTTATTATACAATAACTGTACTTAACTTTTAGAATTTTAACAAACTTAAAAGTTTTTTGGTTTGTGTCTCTATATAATTAAAGGAGAAAAATTTTCAAAATTGTTACAAAAATCGTAAAATATATAAATAAAAAAAATCTAAGAAAGCCAGTTCAATAAAATCTTCGCGTCTTCTATATCACCATCCACTATTTCGAGTGTTAGAATATTTATATTTTTTTCTAATAGTTTTCTTACAACCGGTTTTAGGTTTTGCTCAGATTTTTGATATAAATGAGAATGAGTATCATAAATAAAATATTTTTCATCGGTTTTTTTTGTTAAATTATGATTTATATGAACACCAACGATATTTTTTTCTTTTATTATTTTATCTGACAAATCATAAAAGTCAAAATCATACAAAAGAGATGAACACCAAAAATGTCCTAAGTCAAACCATAAATTTTCTATTAATGTAAAAATCTCTTCTGGTCTCTGAAGTCCACTGCCAATTCCTGGAAAATCATTCTCAAGGGAAATTATAAAATCAGGATAGAGTTTTTTTAGAGTTTTAAGGTTTGATACAAATATATTTTTGTAATTATGAAAACTGTCTGTATCAAAAAATTCTGGATTCATTATTGAAGAATTGTTAAGAGAAAATTTAGGATTAATGCTATCAAGCATTGTTTTTCTATAATTTTTCATATCGTGTACAATGGGCTTATCTGTCATGAAAAAACCATGAAAGAAAAAAATATTTGTACCAATTTTTTTTAAATACTCAACATTCTCATTACAAATAGTTTTTACAATTTCAAAATTATTGGCTGCAAGATTTAGAAAATATTTTGCAAAAATAGGAGAATGAACACTCAATTTAAATCCGATCTCTTTTTGTAGGTTTAAAATTTTATCAAAAAGATTCTTACCTATCGAATTATGTATTTGTACTCCAAAATCAAAGCCATTTCTAATTATTAAATCTTTTGTTTCTATTATTTTTGTCTTATAATTTTCTTCATTAAAACACATGGTGCTGTATTCTATAATTGGCATACTGATCCCTAGTTTATTTTTTGTCTAAATATATCAGAAAAAATACAAAAGACAAAGATTTTTTTGTTATTTTTTATTAAGAAAAAGATTGACGATTTGAAAGTTTTTAAGTATAAAAATAATAAGGAATTTTTTATGGATTATGATGTAATAGTAATTGGAAGTGGACCAGCAGGTTATACAGCCGCTTGTCTTTTTGCTAAAAATAATTTAAAGACTTTAGTTGTCGAAAAAGATAAAGTAGGTGGTGTTTGTTTGAATGTTGGTTGTATTCCAACTAAAACATTGCTTACCATTGCAGAAAATTATTCTCTAATTAAAGAAAACGAAATCACTGGCGTTAGTTGCACTGATGTAAATATTGATAAAACAAAAATAAGCCAAAAAGTGTTAGAAGTTTCACAAAATATGAGTAAATCAATAGATTATTTATTCAAAAAAAATGGTGTTACAATTGTTTTAGGTGATGCTAATTTTATTGATAAAAATACAATTTCTGTAAATGGGGTTAATTACTCGGCTAAATTTATAATAATAGCGACAGGTTCGCGAAATAAAGATTATTCTAACTTTTTGGACGCAAATATACCTAAAGACAAAATAATTACGAGTACAGAAGCATTATTCTTAGAAAACATTCCAAAATCAATAACAATATTAGGTGCTGGTGCAATTGGTGTTGAATTTGCTTATATTTATAGTTCTTTTGGTAGTGAAGTGACTTTAATTGAGTATTTTCCTCATATTCTACCAAATATGGATGAAGAATGTGGCAAAACCTTAGAACGTTCATTTAAAAAGAAAAATATAAAAGTAATAACAGATGCAAAAGTATCAAAAATTAATTATGAATCCGAAAATTATGTTGTAAATTACACAAGAAAAGAAAAAGACGAAAAAATAACAAGTGAATATGTACTTTTTGCAATGGGGAGAACTCCAAATAGTAATATAAATGGTATCGAAAAGTTAAATTTAGAAATGGAGAAAACTTTTATAAAAGTTAATAAATCTATGCAAACTTCAGTTGAAAATATTTATGCGATAGGTGATATTATAGCAGCTAAACCACTTTTAGCCCATGTTGCTTATGATGAGGCGAGAGTTTGTGTTGATAATATTCTAAACATTGATGAAAAATTTGATATAAATTATAAATTTGTACCGTTTTGTATTTATACAGAGCCACAAATTGCAAGTTTTGGTTTCACAGAAAAAGAGGCTAAAGAAAAAGGATATGATTTTAAAGTATTAAAATCTTTTTTTAAGGCTTCTGGAAAAGCAATGGCTATGAATAAGCAGGACGGTTTTGTTAAAATTTTAGTTGAAAATCAGGGACAAAAAATCATTGGTGCTTCAATAGTTGGTGCAAATGCAACAGAAATTATTCATGAAATCTTAATATGTGCAAAAAATAATCTTAATATAAAAGATTTATCTCATACAATGCACGCTCATCCGACTTTATCTGAATTAATATCAGACACAGCAAAGATTTATTGGAATGGAAATTTGCATTAATATTTTATTTTAATGGGAAAAATCTTTCACTACTGTTAAATGAGTGCATGAAAATGCTCTAAGAAAATAGTTTTTGAGAGATTTTTTAGTTTTCATAATTATTTCATCAAAAATCTATCTTTTTTAGTGGATTTCTTTTAAAAGTACAGTTCAATTATAAAAATCAATATTTTATTTTTTTCATTTTTTTTCTCTATATATTTGAAAATTTAATACAAATAGATTAGAATATATTATAGTTAAAATATTAAATTTTACTAATCATAATAGATTTAAATTAAGATTCATAATTACCATATATTTCTAATTTTTGAAGGATTATTTATGGACATTTTATTAGTTGATGATGAAAAGGATTGTTTGGATGATATAGTTGCTGCGTTGGAGCCAACTGGCTATAATTGTAAATCAACGACAAATCCGATAAATGCTATTGAAATGTATAAACAACAAAAATCGGATGTTGTTATTTCTGATATAAGAATGCCAGAAATGAATGGTATTGATTTATTAAAAAAAATTAAGGAAATAGATTCTTCTTCGAGGGTTATAATAATTACTGCTTATGGTGATCTAGAAACCGCGAAAGAGGCTATAAATAATAAAGCTTATGCTTTTTTTGGTAAACCAATAAATTTTGAAGAGTTGATTTCGATATTGAGGGATATTGAAAAAGAAATAAGCAATAATTACAACGTTTTTGTTGATTACGAGAAACTAAAAGAAGAAAATAAAAAATTAAAAGAAACTTACAACGAATTAATAGAAATGATAAAGACTTTTAAAAAATAAAGGATTTATATGTCAAACGATAATATAGATAATGAAACTAAAGAAGTTATTGATTCTTTTGTGTCTGAAGGTTTTGACTTGCTTGAAAAAGCAGATTCTAAAATTATTAACCTTGACAAATCTCAAAATGAGGAAATAGTTAATACAATTTTTAGACTTTTTCATTCTTTAAAAGGGTCAGCTGGATATTTGAATTTTGAAAATATAAAAAAAGTAACTCATGAAGCAGAAACTTTACTTGATGTTTTTAGAAAAGAAAATAAAAAACCAACTCAACAACAAATAGATTTGTTGTATCAAACAAGCGATTTTATAAAACAGCTTTTAGAAAGTGTAGAAAAAAGATTGACAGATAGAGGTTTTGAAGAAGAAACAACAATTATGGTTAATGATATAAATGAATGTATTGCAAATTTAAAAGATGAAATTGAAGAAGGCTTATCAGTAAAAGAATTTAAAGACAATAAATTAGAAACAGAAAATTTGGTAACTAATGAGATGATTGAAAATTTTATTTCCGAATCAATTGATTTAATTGACTCAGTTGAACATAAAATCATTAGTTTTGAGGATGAACCAGCAAATAAAGACATTATACTTGATATATATAGAAATATTCATACATTTAAGGGAAATTCTGGTTTTTTTGGTTACGAAGATTTGGAAGAAATTAGTATGAGACTTGAGAATGTTTTTGATGACTTGAGAAATAATAAAATAACAATAAATCATAATTTAATTTCTTCTTTTTTGAAAGAAGTTGATACAATTAGAAATAGACTCATTGAAATATCAATTAAATTCTTAAACAAAGGTCTAAATTTTACAAAAAAGATAAAAGACGAAAAAAAAGAAATTTCAAAGTATCCTAAAAAAATAGGTGAAATTCTTGTTGAAATAGGAGAAGCAACAAAAGAAGTAATTGATGAAGCGATTGATTTGCAGACAAAACCAATAGGTGAAATTCTTATTGAGACAGGTAAAGTTTCAAAGGATGCTGTTGATAAGGCTTTGGATATTCAAAAAATAACCAACCAAGCTATGACTTCCACATCTCAAGCTATACAAAGAAAAGATGTTAGAGTTGATATGACAAAGCTTGACAAATTATTTGATCTTGTTGGAGAAATAATTACAGCTGGCTCAATGGTTACCAATAACCCTGATTTAAAAGGGCTAAAACTTGATAATTTTGCAAAATCAGTAAATATTTTTAATAAAATTACAAGAGAACTCCAAGAAGTTACTACCACTATAAGAATGATTCCACTTGAAGGGCTTTTTACTAAAATGGTAAGGCTTGTAAGAGATTTGAGTAGAAAATTTAATAAAAAAATTAATTTTTCTGTTTATGGTCAAGAAACAGAAATGGATAGAAATGTAATTGAAGAAATTTCCGATCCATTAGTACACCTATTAAGAAACTCTATTGATCATGGAATAGAATCTGATGAACTAAGAAAACATAGAGGAAAAGAAGAGGCTGGTAATATAGAACTTGGAGCAAAGTATGAAGGAAATGAAGTTTGGATTATTATTAAAGATGATGGGGCTGGGCTTGATAGAGATAAAATTATAAAAAAAGCCATTGAGAAAAATTTGTTGATAAAAGAAGAATCTGATAAATTATCTAATGATGAAGTATGGAAAATAATTTTTGAACCGGGTTTTTCCACGAGTGATAAGATAACAGAAATTTCTGGGCGTGGTGTAGGAATGGATGTTGTAAGAAAGAATATCGAAAAACTTAGAGGAAAAATCGATATAAAAACAGAAAAATATAGAGGAACAACTATTATTTTAAGAATACCTTTGACTTTGGCTATTCTTGAAGGTGTAACTTTTAAAGTTGGGAATAATTTTTACTCTATACCAACAGTCGATATACTTGAGTTTTTTAAAGCAAAAGATAATCAAATTGTTGTTACTGAAGGAAATAATTTGCTTTTGAAATTAAGAAACGAAATATTGCCAGTGATAAAATTGCATGAAATTTTTAAGATAAATACTGATATTAAAAATATAACTGATGGAATAATACTTGTTATTCAAGCAAACGATAAAAAGGTATGTTTGTTAATTGATGAAATAATAGGAAGCCAACAACTTGTAATAAAATCATTGTCTGGTTATCTTGGAGACATAAACGGTATCTCTGGTTGTTCTATTATGGGTAATGGTGATGTTAGTCTAATAATAGACACTCATGGGTTAATAAGCTTATTTGTCGAATGATTCTTTAACAATTAGAAATGCACCTCTATCGCCAAATTTTAGTTTTTTTGCAAGATAATCAAGTCTATTTTTAAAAAATGGGTGTATCATTCCACTTGTAAACCCACTACCAAAGCGAGTTGTGCCAACAATTTTTAAGTCATATTTTTTGAGAATGTTTTTTAATCCTTTTAAAGAGGGTAGGTGAAGGTGCTCATCTGGCATAAGAAAACGCCATTTTTTAGCAAAAAAACTTGATATAATACCAGTTATTGGTATTTCTATTATTATATTTGAGTCATTCTTTGTTATTCTTGTTATTTGTTTAAACGTATTCTCTAAATGAGGAATATGTTCAAGTATATTAAATAAATAAAGATTATCGATAGAATTTGAGTCAAAAATTGACAAATCGCCAATTAAAAACTTAATATCAGGTATTTTTATTAGATTTACAAGATTTTCTGATATATCAACTCCTATTATAGTTTTTGCTTCTTTATTCTTCAAATATTGCAAAAAATGACCATTTGCACAGCCAAGTTCTACATTTACTTTTTCTTTTATTATGGATAAATCAAAACCAATTTCAGAAAGGGTTTTATCTCTTTCGTTAAAAAAAGGAGTTAATTGTTCTTTTGACAAATAGCCGGGGTTCATGTTGCCTTTAATTTCTATATAAGATTCGTAATAATTTTTTATTTCTTCGTTTGTTGGAATAGGGTATTGATTTATCGAATTACATTTTTTACATTTATAATAAAAAACTTCCTTTTTTAGAATCTCTGAATAAACTGCTAATTTTTTATTTTTATCACTATTACAAAATGTACATGTCATAATTTATTGCTTCTTTTGAATAGCTAAATAATTACTCAATTGTGTAATAAGTTCTGTGTATTGAATAAAATTTTCTATTTCAAAAAACTCTAATATTCTACTGTCAATTTGATTATAAAAATGTTCTGTATTAGCTTCAGGATACGAAATCATATTGGCAAGATATATACAGTACATATAACTTTTGTATTTTTCATTGGTTTCCCATGGAGTATGATGGTTTTCTATTGCTGCAATAATTTTTTCTGGGAAATTCCACTTTTTTGCTATTACACCACCTATTACAGAATGATTGTAACCAGACGAAATTTCTTCAATTATTCTAATGGGAATATTTTTTTCATGACAAATATCGTTCATTTTTTCAACAAGATTAGCATTGATAGAAAATGTAAGTATTTTACCAAGATCATGAAGTATTCCACCAATATAAATATCTTCCAAGTCTTCTCTTAAAGAATATTTTTTAGCAAGGTGGAATGCAAAAAATCCAACTTTATATGAATGTTCCCAAATATCTTGCATTTTTGACATATCATATTTTTGGGAAAAAACAACCTGTGTTCCATAAGAATAAACAAGATTCTTTAAACCTCTAAAACCTATGATTTTTACAGCTTCAATTAATGAAGAGAGTTTTTTTGGTAAAGAAAAAATAGCTGAGTTAGAAAATCTTAAAATTTCGGCAGTAAGACCAGGGTCTTTTGATATAAGAATAGATATTGTTTTTATATCAGCTTTTGGATCATCAATTTTTTTCTGAACTTCTAAAATATGTTGTGGAAAACGTGGTAATTCATTTATTTCTTTTAGAAGCAAATCATTTATAATTGTTAAATGCTCTTCTGTTATTAAAGAAAGAGGAATTGTTAAAGATGATATTGTTTCATTATTCCTAAAAGAAATACTATAATTGTCTGATGTTAAACCTATTTTTTTTAGCATCAAAACAGATATTATTATACCAAGTCCAGCTCCTTCTTCGTTATTTAAGATTAATTTTAACGCTTCGTCTATGGTTTTAAACTCACGTGCCATTTTTTTTCTTTCAGTAACAATTTTAATTTCTTCATCTTGAATTTTTGAATTATTAAATACTGAAATAGTAAAAATATCATTTTCTATCTTTGATACCAATCTTATGTAAAGTCCTTCTTGTTCTTGAGATTGTAAATATTTTTCTAATTTTTCGGATGAAATAGTTTTAAAACCTTTCATTCCTTTTTTATATTCTTCTTTATTAGTTATATTGAGTCCAATATCTTCAAAATAGATTCTTTTGGTATTTGCTTTTTTTGCATTGTTTAATAATTCTCTAATGCAATAGCTTATGTAATCAAAAATATTTTCTTTGCCTATTTCGTTTAATAAAATACCCAATGATTCTATTAGATAATTTTCTTCTTCAAAAGAAAGCAAAAAGCATTCAAAAGAAATTTCTCCATTTTCATTAAAATAGTCAATTATTTCTTCTTTCTCTAAGCTTCCTGTTTTAAAATATTTCATTCTTTACTCCATCGAACAAGGGGAGTTAATCTCTGTTACCCACAGTTTTAATAAAAGGGATTTTTAACACGAAGAACACACGAAGTTTAGGAATATTTGATTGAAAGAATCTATTTTTTTATATTTTTTAGTGACCTTCGTGGTTACGTTTCTATGAGATTTAAAACCGAATAATTTGTTAGGATAACTGCCCCTTGTTTCCTTTCCATATAAATTATGTGTTTTTCTATAAAATTTTGTGGCAAATATTAATTTGAAATTCGCATTATTAAATTTATTTTCCTATATCTTTTCTATAAAATGCACCATCAAAGCTTACTTTTTGTGCTAATTTGTATGCCTGTTCTAAAGCACCTGTTTTTGATGTACCTAAAGCTACTGCATTTAAAACTCTTCCACCATTTGTGACTATGTCTTCTCCATCATATTTAGTACCAGCGTGGATGAAATCAAAAGGACTTGTTTTAAAATTAATTTTAACTCCTTTTTTATAATCACCAGGATACCCATCCATTGCAATAACAACACAAGCCGCATAGTCATTTTTCCATTTGATTTTTTGATTGTCTATTTTACCTTTTGCTGTGGCATACATTAATTCTAATAAATCACTTTCAATCAAAGGAACGATAACTTGAGTTTCTGGATCACCAAATCTACAATTAAATTCAACAACTTTAGCACCTTCATTTGTAAGCATTAATCCTACATATAAAACACCTTTGTAATCAATGCCTTCTTTTTCTAAAGCAATTTTTAATTTATGTATAATTTTAGTTTCAATTTCTTCTTGTAAGTCTTTTGTCATAGAATTATGAGGTGCGTAACAACCCATTCCTCCAGTATTTTCCCCTTTGTCATCGTCAAAAACTTTTTTATAATCTCTTGCTGGCAATAAAGGAATAAATGTTTTACCATCAGTAACATATAAAGCACTCATCTCTTCGCCAACCATAAAATCTTCTATTATAATATGTTCACTTGATGCACCAAGAGCTTTATCTACCATATAACTTTTAATAACATCAAAAGCATCTTCTCTATTTTGAACAATTTTAACACCCTTACCAGCAGCAAGCCCGTCTGCCTTAATAACAATTGGATAAGTAAGTCTCTTTTGAATGTAGTTGTATGCGGACTCATAATCATAAAAACTTTTGTAATCCGATGTAGGAATATCATATTTTGCCATTATCTCTTTTGAATAAATTTTACTACCTTCAAGTTTTGCTCCATTTTTAGAAGGACCAAAAACTGGAATTCCAGATTCTTTTGCCAAATCAGAAAGACCTTCAACTAGTGGTTGCTCAGGTCCACAAACAATTAAGTCAACTGCATTGTTTTTTGCAAAATTAACTATATTTTTTATATTTAAATCACAATTTACAACTTCTGCGATATTTTTTATACCAGGATTACCAGGTATTGCATAAAATTTGCCAAGCCTTTTTGATTCTTTTATTTTTTTGGCAATAGTATGTTCTCTTCCGCCACCGCCTATTAATAATACATTCATAACAAACCTCATTGAAAAATAAATATTTTATACCGTATAACACAGTTTAAGATAGATTGTATGGATTTTGTTGTTTAATCCATGTTATAATACAGATTTTACTTAATTTTATTAGATTAATCTATATTAAATTAGTTTTAGCCATTTAATATTTTGATTTGTATCAATCCGTGTTTTCTAAGTTACAATCTGTGTTAATCCGTGTTATAAGAATATTAGATTTTTTGTTATTTGTAAATCAGAAATTAAAAATTTTATATTATAGTAAAAATTTTATAAATTAAAACATTATTTTTAGCTTTGAATATCTAAATCTAAAAAAATTATACATAATTTTGACAACATTTTTACGATTTTATTGTAAAATTAAAAATGATGTGTTATCATATAATATAAATAGGAGGTAATTAAATGAAGTTTTCTTTTTTTAAAATTTTATCTGTTTTTTTATTTTTGTTTTTTTTAATCAGTTGTCCGATAGAACTTAGAACAACGACGACTACAACGACAACTATTGGAAGTGTGACTACTGTAACAAATGCATCAACTACAACGACAATTAACACAGATACAACAACTACAACGCTATCAAATACAACAACTACAACTCTTCCAGAATTTGTTGTTGTAGAATCTAATAGTATTACATTTAATATAAGAACAGATACATCTGTAACAGACCTTTATTTCTATGGAGATAGAGATATTTTATCGACAATACCAGATGGTTTGATTAGCAATGAATCTGGTCCTGATAAGGGTAGGACTTTTTGTAAAATGACAAAGACTGATTATGGTACTAAAAATGTATTTTCTATTACAATTCCTGCAAATAAAACACTAAGTGATGATTGGGCAACAACAAAACCTGGTGCTTGGCTTTTTCATGTTTGTAAAATAATATCAACAACATGGACTGGTATAGAAAGAATTTATCCGACAAATAAAATAGCAAATGACTATGTTTTTGATGATAATGGTGAAATTTGGCAAATTAAAGTTAATTTCAACAATCCAGACTTTAAATTTGATACACCAATAACAACAACAACTACTACTACTATTATTGCAACAACAACGACTATTTTTAGTACAACAACAACAAATTACTCTACTACAACTAGTTTACCAGTAGAGTCTACAACCACCACAACGACACTTTATAATGGAACAACGACAACAACTACCTTACCAGTAGAGTCTTCTACAACAACAACAAATTATCCAACAACAACTACTACTTCCACCACTACTACAACTTTACCTTCAGATAATGGGTCAACTACCTTTTATACTGCTTATTTTAAAATAATCGCTGATATAAATGTAAATGTATCATTAGATCCAATTTCTGGTATAGGTACAAAAGAATATACTGTTAATGGTCAATTATCAGGTACTGCTTCATTAAATCTTGCAATCGCTACCAATAATTTAACATTAACAACATCTTATACTTATTCAATGAGTAATTATTGTAACTCAAGCGGATTTGTTATAACAAGCGGTAGTTTAGCTTATTCTTATAGTGCAACGGGCGGCTCTATATCAGGAACTGTTACTTATACATATAATGGTAATACTGGAACTGTTTCATTTAATAATTGTACTGTATCATCAGCTGGTTCTATAACTGGTACATTCTCATTAACTTATGATGGTGTTACAAATAATTATAGTTATACTACTGGTCTAAAAATATAAAAATTTCGTTAATAAAATAAAGGTTGGGGTTTTGGCTTCAACCTTTATTTTTTTTTTACCAACAACTAACTGGTTTTAGCGATAACTAAGATTAGTTAAAATTTTTCCGCTGAAGATTTTTCTTTTTTCTTTATTTGTATTAACTCAAAAATTTTTGATGAAAGTTTTGTTATGATATTTAAAGCCTCAAGTTCGCTAATCGAATAATAATTTTTTTTGTTGTCTGTAAGATTTAATACAGCAACAACTTTATGTAGTCCATAAATAGGTAGAGAAATAAACGATTTTGACTCATATTTATCTTTGTATTTAAAATTATACCCTTCGTAATCCTCTATATTTGTAACAAAAATTCTTTTATTTTCTGCAGCAACTTTTCCTGCTATACCTTCGCCAATAGGGATTCTAATATCTTTTATTTTTAATTTATCTTCAATAGTCCAACCAAAAGTTTTGTAAATATACAGTTCTTTATTTTTATCAATTACCATTAAAGACCCTCTTTTTGAGTTAGAAAGTGTTGCCCCCCAAAAAAGAATTTTTTCAAAAAGTTCTGCTACATTTAAAGATTGAATAATATCATTCGTCATTTGAGAAAAACTCTGATAAATATCGTCAATTTTTTCATCTACATCTATATTAGTTTGAATTTTCATTTCATTATTTATATTTTCTTCAATTTTATCATAATTTTGCTCTTCTTCATTAATTTCTTTATGTATAGTACTAGTATCTGGTGCATTTATAGAAAAATCATCAATATTAGCAGAAGTAAGTTTTATGTTATCTTGCTTTAAAGAAATGATAATGCGAGCCATTATTGCAATGACAACAATAAAAAAAATCGATAAGACAATCAAATAAAAAATTGCAATTATTGGTTGACCAAAATCAAGCCATTTAAATTTCTCAAAAAAAGTAGATTCTTTCATAAAAAGATTTAGTATTCCCAAAAAATACATAAATCCAAAAAGTATCAAAATAATAATAAGTAAAGCAAGAAAAAATAGATTTTTAATTTTCATAATATTCTCTCCAACATCTTTGATAATCCAGTTTGATCTATAAATTTAATATTTACATATCTATGAGCCAATTCCAAAGCCTCTTTTGTAAATTTGTTTGACCCAATAAAAATCCCCTTTGTAAAATCTTTTTGTTCAAGCCAATCAACAAAATTACTAATAATAAGTTCTTCAATTTCAGTTTTAAATCTTCTTATTGTAAATAAAATTTCTCTTTTTGGCTTATCATTTGCAATTGGTACAAGTAAGAAATTTATTGCATTACCTTCTATATAATCAACATCTCCTTGAAATTTTGGTTCTGCTTTAATCTCAAACCCTAAGGATTCTACCAATTTTCTTGATAAATCTTTAAATTCTTTTGTTCCCATATTGTTAATATCGTCCATTGACATATATTTAGTTGTTTTTTGTGTATTATCAGTTTTTTTAGGGTCAGAATGAGAAGGTTTAGCGGAAATTCCTTTTTCTACTTCTTGTTCAATTCTGTCAATATCAAACCTATTTTTTATGTAAAGTAAACCGTTTCTTAATATTTTATTAGCTGGATTTTCACTTATTACACTATCAGATATTTCAAAATGCTCATCATCGTTTATGCCTTTCATTTTACCTTTTATGGCATCAATAACTTTTTGAACTTCAGCTTCTCTAAATTTGAACAAAAGTAATTTTTGGAATATTTCTAACGCATTTGCAAACTTACCTTTTTTGTATAAAAGTACACCTTCGTTAAATAAAGCATTTTTATCAATTTGTTTTATATCATCTTTTTTAGAATACATCTTTGACTGCTCAAAACTTGTTATAGCTTCGTCAATTAATCCTTTTTCTTTATAACACAAACCTATTAACTTGTGTGTGTTTGCAAAAACTTCATTTGATGCTTTTTGTTTTAAGACATTCGTAAAATTTTGCAATGCAATATTATATTTTTTTTCAGAAAAATACAAAATGCCAAGATAATAATTAACCATTCCATTATCAAGACAATTTAGTCTTAATGCTTTTTCAAGATTTTCTATTGCTTTTGGGAGAAGTCCTACATCAAGATACGCTTTTGCAAGAAAATAAAACCCCTCTCCGTCATTTTTGCTATAATTTAGATATTTTTCTATATATTGTATAGCTTTTTGCGTCTTTGCTTGTCCTCCATAAATTTTACCAAGTTCAAGGTAAACTAATGGTTCTGTAACATTTCCCTGTGCAAGCTCATATAACTCCATAAATGCTTTTTTTGCTTGACCAGTTTTTGCATAGCAATCTGCAATTAAACATTTCACAGCAGTAAGAGAAACATTTTTTGGAAGGTTATTTGTACTTTCAATTATCGATAACTCTTTTTCCGCTCTCTGAAAAATACCTAATTTTATAGCAACATTTGCGATACGCCACCTTATTTCTGGCGTGGCTTTTCCTTCACTAAGAAGTCTATCGTAAGTAAGCAATGCTTCGTTATAATCACCCATTTCTTCATTACGCAATGCTTGTTTTAAGTATTTGTTTTGCCCACCAAGCATTGATCTTACAAACAAAAGAATTGCAAAAATTATAACAACTGCGATAATTACAATTATGATTACCATTATTCATACCTTATATAAAAATATAGATTATACAATAAAAGAGAACTTTCTTTTGCATAAACTTTTAAATAATATTTGCCAACATCAAGATTTGAAAACGAAGATTGTTCGCTATTATCTTTGCCGTTGTTATTTATAGTTTTAATTAAGTTCTTTTTTTCATCATATAATTCGACAATAGGATCAACCCCTTTTACACGAGATATAGAAAAATCAACACTTATTGGTTTTTTGTATAGATCAAATTTATAAAAGTCATTATCATTTTCTGGAAAAAAACTTCCTATAAACTCACCCTGATTTATTAATTCGGTAGAATCTTGAAAGTCATCATTAAATTCTTGTTCAAAATAAGTATTTTCTTTTTCTTTTGGCATTTCTTTTATAGAAATATAATAAATCGTATCTTTTTTATTCTCTTCGTCAACTTTACCAGATACTTTTACAATATATTCACCTTTTTTAGAATTAAGTCCTTGAAATATTTCACCACTACCCCAGACTGGTTTATTTATTACTTTTGAAATTTGATTTTTTTTATTTATTAAAATAAAATTTATATCAATATTAGAAAATGTTTCTATTTCAACAGAGAAATCATAAGATAAATTATCATTAAAGACTATTTTATAATAATCAATATCATTTTGTGGTGAAAGGAATGCTTTTTTAGTTTCATTTAGATGAATTTCTATTGCATCTTTTTCGCTATTATTTGGTTCTTTTTCTTCTGTTGCATTTTCTTGTTTTTTTATAAAATTTAGTACATAAGGAACTTTTTTATTAAAACCATTTTTTGATTCTATAATAATATAAAAATAATTATTTGAGTTTCTAAACTCCCAAAGCCTTTCGCCTTCACCTTTTCCTTCTTCATCCACGCTTAAAATTAATTTTTGGTTTTCGTCAAAAAAACTCATCTTAAAATCAACACACGGTACACCGCTTACAATAATTTCATAAGAAACATTTTTTATTAAAGAACTAACTTTATAAACATCTTTATCTTTGTTTTCAACATCAAAAAAACCAACGATAGTTGTATCATTTGCCACAAGATTACAATTTTTGATTAAATTATTCGGTTCTTTATCAGTAATTTTCCCAAAAATTTTTACAACATCATTATCTTTTGCTGAACAACCAAATAAAACAATTATAAAAAACAATAAAAATTTTTTCACTTTTCATTCCTCTAAATCTAAGTCATTTTTTTGA
Source organism: Spirochaetes bacterium GWB1_27_13 (assembly GCA_001829125.1). Classification (GTDB taxonomy): domain Bacteria; phylum Spirochaetota; class GWE2-31-10; order GWE2-31-10; family MWDO01; genus GWC1-27-15. Next base: position 15,560 of record MIAN01000075.1, read on the forward strand.
TGGATATAACATTTTTCTGGTAAAATAGTATCTTTATAAAAATAAAAATCTTTTTTCACTGGACAATTTTTTGTTGCAACAAGACCAGTTTCTGTACATATTTGAACTAATTTCATATTTTCAGGTATTTTTATAGACTCTGTAAATCCAAAAGAAAATTCTTTCATATAATCACACCAAATTAGAGTTGCATTACTTTCACTCGCCATAAGAATAGAATCATTTATATCAGAACCAACCCATGCAACAGTTACTTCTTTGTCATTAAAACCAGCAAACCATCCATCTTTAAACTCTTGACTCGTACCAGATTTACCGTAGCCAATTCCATTAAAACCAGTTTGATAGGCAGACCAATACGCTGTTCCACCTTTCTCAAAAACACCCCTCATCATCTGCACTAATTCAAAACTCGTCTCTGGTTTTATTAATTGCTGTGGTATCCTAAATTCTTTTGGATACAGATCATTAAAAAATGGATTATTTTCCCGCTCCCAGTCATAATAAACATTCCCTTTATAGTCATAGATTTTTTTTATGATTATAGGATAAAGTGTCTTTCCTTCTCGTGGAAATACAGAATAAGCAGTTGCAAGTTCTAAAGTAGAAAGTTCACAAGTACCCAATGCTAAAGATAGATATTCTGGCACTCTTTTAGTACTGTCCCCATACAAAAACGCAGCATTTCTAATAAAATCAGCAACCTCTTTTTTATCCATTTTGTCAAAAATTTCAACAGCCACTGTGTTTAACGAAGTTTTTAGTGCATCATAAAGTGTTACCATATTGCCGTACTTATGATTATAATGATAATTTCGTGGAGAATATTTTTTGCCATCTATATTATAAGTAAACACATCATCTTTAAATTTTGTGAATGGATTTATATCTTTATCGCCAATTTTTCCATCATTTAATGCCATTGCATAAATAAAAGGCTTTACAGACGACCCAATCGATCTTTTAGAATACAAAGCCCTATTTAGTTGGTTTGCAAAAGAATAGCCCGATCCACCAACTATTGATAAAATGTCACCTGTTCTATAATCAATGCTAACTAAAGTTCCTTCTATTCTATTTACTACTTCTTTTGTATAATTTTTATATTTTAATTTCTTAGCAAACTCTTCTACATCTGTTCTAATTGATTTTAGCCTATTTTTTACTATTTTTTCGGCTAAGGTCTGTTTTTCGAGATCAATTGTAGTTTCAACTGTAATCCCACCAGATGTTATCCTTTCATAACTAAGTTCTTTTTCAAGAATTTGTCTTATATATTCTGTGATGTATCCAGACCAATTTATCTCTGTTTTCCAGAATGATTGATTACCAAAAGCACCAAGATCATCAAATTTCTTCCAAAATCTGTTGATTTCATACTCTTCTTCTTTATCTGTCAAGAAATTATTCTTTACAAACTGATTTAATACTACTTTTTGTATTTTTTTTGCATTATCCCTATTTTTTATAGGAGAATACCGTTCTGGCGATCTATTCATTCCAACAATTAAAGCTGCTTCTGCTATATTCAATCTGCTTGCTTCTTTACCAAAATAAAAATTCGCAGCATTTTCTATCCCATAAACGCCATGTCCAAGATAAATTGAGTTTAAATAAATTTGAAGTATTTCACTTTTAGTAAATCTTTTTTCGAGTTCAACTGTACAAAAAAACTCGTAAACTTTTCTTTTTGTATTTCGTTCCTGTTTTGTAAATAATATCTTTGCAAGCTGTTGAGATATTGTAGAACCACCGCCACTATGCCCAAGTGTAATAATATTCCTAAGAAAAGCACTCCCTAATCTAAATAGATTTATACCACTATGATTATAAAAATCTTTGTCTTCTATTAATATAAAACCTTTTGATATAAAAAACGGTATTTCTTTTAGTGGAATAAGTTTGTGCTTGTCTGTTATATATTTTGCAATAATATTTTTATTCCTATCAAGAATAACTGTGGCAGGTTTAGCGATGTCTGTCGTTTCATCAAGACCTAAAGTAATTTCTGTCTCTTTATGCTTACCTAGTGATTTGGAAAAATCTTCTATTTTACTAAATATATGACTCTTGTTATTTAAAAACTCCAAATAAATAGTAAATATATAAATTGAAAAGATTATAAATATAACTGCAAAAACAATTCCTGCAATTATTAATATTTTTTTAATCATAAAGCAATCTCCAATTAATCTGTGTCAATCTGTGTTATAATCTTTAGTTATATATAAACTATTGTATTTTGTCAAAAAGATTGTTTAATTTGATAAAATTTATAGGAATTATAAAATTTTAAAGCATTCATTAAACTTTATATTGTGGATTTCAATATTTTTTTTAATAAAAGGCTCATTTATTGGTATTTCAAAGAAAAATGGTATTTCTTTAAGAATTATTTTTTTGTTTTCCAAAAATTCTCCATATTCACCATTATTTTTAGGAATATTCTGCATCTTATTAACAAACATCTTTTTTTCTGTTTTATTTTTGGTATCATGGGCAATTATGCAAAAAAGATTTATCTTTGTAATATCATAAATAATATTTAAAACCATCATGATTTTTACATAAGTTGCCTCGAGTTGTTGTTTAACTTTTATATAATTATCATTATTTATTGTCTTTTTTAATTCTACAAGTATTAAATTACACACATCATTTTCAGTATAAATAATTATTCCATCACAAATTTTACTTAAATTAGGCTCTTCTACACAGTCTCCGCCAGATATAAATAAATTTTGTAAATTTTTATTAAATTCCTCTGGATTTATTTTTATAAACTTGCAATTGTTATAAAATTTTAAAGTAATTTCACCTCTTCCTTGTTCTTTTCTCTCCATAACTTTAATTTCGTTAGTATTAAGTTCTATATATTCTATTATATTATTTTTTAATAATTTATTTAATATTTCTTCCATTTTTAACCTATTTCATCAAGCATTTCATCGATGTAATTTGTATCTTGTATCATTTTATCAATAATATTTTCAAAAGATGTAAAAGGTATCCCTCCCTCATCGATGATTAATTTTTCGATAGAGACAAACCCATCATCATTTTTTTTAAAATAATAAGCATTTATTTTTGCTGGGTCAAAAATACAATTTTCATTTATACCAAGTTTATTAATTGCCTCGTTAAACTTTTCAACGCTTTTTTGCTTTAAGTAGTGCAATTTTATAACATTATTAATTTGATTTAAAAAATAATCGCTATGAGTAGTAATTTGAAGCATCCCACCTTGATTAATTAAATAAGACAATAATAAAGCAACTTTTCTTTGCAACATTGGATGCAAATGAGCCTCTGGTTCTTCGATTAAAATTGACAAATCTGATAAATTATCCAATTCGATATTTTTTAAAATCAAAAATAAAGGAGATAATTCTTTTATAGAAGAAGCTGAGGCTGTTATTGGGATTTGGCTATCTTTAAATTTATAATAAACATTGTTCTCTCTAAATTTTATTTCTCCACCAAATAAATCAACTAATAATTCATTTAAAAATTCATCATCTTTTATATTTGGAGAAAATTTAGGATATAAAATTTTTTCTAAATCTTCGATAAATTCTTTATACATACCAATATTTGATAATTGTTTTTGAGTAGAAAAAGACAAGCCCATTAATGCACCTCTGGCTGGGGGGAGAATAAAAATTTTTTTAAATGATATAAATGATATGTGTAAAAGAGATTCTATTAAGAATAATATACCAGTATAAAAACGATTTTTAATAAAGTAATCAAAATCAATGGAACTAAAATTGGCTTCTGCTATTTCATTACATACAATATATTCGTTTTCTTTTTCTTGAGTTATTCTAAACTCAATATTTTTATTATTTAAAGAAGTTAATTTTATCTTACATCTAAAATCTTCATCCCCAACAAAATTACCAATAAATCGAGAAACTGTTTTATTATAAAATTCTTCTATTATAGATAAATCAAACTGAAGTTTTATTTCTTTATTTTCTTTTAAATCTTTTTCGATTTTTATCAAATCAAAAGATTCATTAATTGTTGATTTTATTATCTCTGGATTTTTAAATATATAAAAAAAATAATAAACTGCAAAACTTACGTAGCTTTTACCGACTTGACTATCACCACACATTAGCAAAAAAGAGTTTAAATCTATAACACTATTTCTAATTGGTCCCAATTCTTCTATTTCAAAACGAATATTCATAACAAATCCAATTTACACTAGAGATTATTTTCAAGGGTATTATACCAGATGTTTTTTTATATGTCAAAGTGATATTAAAAAACTAGTTTTTAACACCACTATTTATAGCCAGAACCAACTCCCTAACTTTTTCTTGTATATTTTCTGCCATAGTAATTTCTGTGACCATTGCAATATTTTTAACATTGCATTCTAAAAGGGTTGGGATATTGTTCTTTTTTATACCACCCATAACAGAGAAGGGGAGGTTTGTTTTTGCATTTTTTAGATACTCTAATCCCAAAGGATTTATTCCAAGTTCTTTTGTTGAGGTAGCAAAAATTGGACCTATGTTTATATAACTAGCACCGTCTCGTTCTGCTCTTTGTATTTCTTCTTCGTTGTGAGTAGAAACCCCAATAATTAAATTTGGTGCAAGTTTTCTTGCAACATCACAAGGTAAATCATCCTGCCCAAGATGCACCCCATCAGCCTCTACTGCCAAAGCAATATCTACATGGTCATTTATTATTAAAATTACATTATTTTGCTTTGTGATTTTTCTATATTTAAGGGCAAGTTGGTAAACTTTTTTTTTATTAGTTTTTTTTTGCCTAAGCTGAATAATTTTTGCTCCACCTTTTATTATCTCTTCCAATACAAAAATCATATCTCTACCATTACAAAACTCTTCTGTAATCACTGGATACAAACCAAAATTAAAATTCATAAAATCCCTTTATTATTGAAAATAAATATAATCTCTTACAGAGAGGACACGAAGAAAAAGGGTTTTGAAGAGAGCTTTCTTCTTCTTGCTTCTGTGTTTATCCTGTAAAATTTTGTAGTTAAAACTTCTTAAATTTTATTTAATGATTAAATATTTTTAGTAATTATTGGGTAATGATTAGTTAAAAGGTAAATTTTTCATTTTTTTTAATATCAATAAGTTCTTTCATATCATCTTTTGACAAAATTCTACATTCTCCATCAAAAATAACACCATCTTCCATATTTACAGAACATGAATAAATATTTCCAATTATTGTGCCTGTTCTTAAAACAATAACATTATCTTCTGCAAAAATATCACCTTTGAAAGTGCCACCAACTGTAACATTTTTTGCAATAATACAACCTTCTGCATTTCCTGTTTTTCCTACATAAACTTTACCAAAAGAATCTATCTTACCAATAAAACTTCCATCTACTCTAAAAGGCCCTTTTCCGTGAAATTCACCTTTAAATATTGAACCATCACCTATTAATGAATTTATTGAGAAATCATAAGTAGGAATACCAGCCATTTTCTAACCTTTTAGTAATTATTTATAAAATCCCATGGATCTTTTAAGCTGTTGCCAAGTCTTACTTCATAATGAACATGAGTTCCTGTAGAAGCTCCTGTACTTCCCATATAACCAATGATTTGCCCTTTTTTGACTTTTTCGCCAGGACTTACAATTGGTTGAGACCTAAGATGTGCATAAAGTGTAGAAAACCCAAGTTTATGATATATTTTTAAATACCAACCATAACCACCAGGATTCCATTCAACCTTTTCTACTATACCAGGTGCAGTTGATACTATTGGAGTACCAGGTTGGTAGGCTAAATCAACGCCTGTATGGTTATCCAAAACTTTAGTTATAGGGTGAATTCTTAATCCAAAACCACAAGTTACAGTATAAAAGCCATTTACAGGACTCCCAAAAGGTAAATCCTTGAGTATTTTATTGTAATCATCAGTTTTTTTATTAAGTTCGCCAAGAGCCTGAATTGCATATTGATAATCTCTTAGTAAATTATTAAATTCCATTTTTTCAGTATCAAATTCTGTTACTTCGGTAAGATCGACAGCATTTTGAGGTCCACCTTGAGCATTATTAGCGTCAGCCTCTTGCATTGCTTTTATTGTAGGTGAATTTATTCTACCAAGAAGGTTATTAAGTTTATTTTTAAAGATTTTGTGCATATCTTGTATTTCACTTAACATTTCTTCAAATTGTTTTGATTTTTTTTCATTTAATTGAGTTTTTATACTAACTTCTCTGTATTTTACTGAAGTATTATAATTATCAACAGTTAAATACACTATAACACCAACTGTTCCAAATCCAATACATAAAAGCGTTATTAATAAAAACACATTCAATCTAAAATTAAATACCTTCTTTTCTGAATGAGGTATAAACATTATTGTAATTTTTTGATTTCCAACTTTAAGAAAAAATTTAAAAAATGATAATAATATTCTTTTAATTAAAGAGAATAAATTTAATGTTCCAATAAGTAGTTTTTTTTCAAACTTTTTAAAATTATTTGTCTGATTCATAAATGATTCCTCGTCTTAGAAAAATTTACTCAATTGAAAACTAACACTAAATAATTTAAATGTCAACAATTAATTTATTTAAAAACTAATTTTGAATGTAATTTTTACTTTTTGCAAACATTTACATACTTAATATATTTATCAAATAACATTTATTTTATAAAAAAACTATACTTTTGGCATTTTTTAATAACTATTGAGTGATATATCTCTATTCTTTATGCTTTGGTTTCGCATCTGTATATGCTATTGCCAGTTTTAGGGATTTTATAAAAACCTCTTTTTCTTCATCTGTCATTTGCTTTTTATTAATTATTGATTTTTTTAATATGATATTTTCGCCTGTAATTTTTAAGTAATCTGTTTCGATAGAATTTTTTTCTTCTATTGACCTTATTATTTTATAGGTTTTTACAGATTCTTTTAGTCCTTTATAACTTAACTCTCCCATATACTCACATTGAACAATGTCCTTAACTAAAGAATAAGTTTCGTGACTCATTAAAATTGTATCGGGATCAGCAGAAGATTGTAATCTCGCAGCAAGGTTTACATTTCCACCAATTATTGTATAATCCATCTTATTTTCAGATCCAAAACTACCTATTGTACAATATCCAGTATTTATACCCATTCTAATATGAAGAGGCTTATCTATGCCTTTTTCTACCCATTCATTTCTCAAATCTATCATTTTATCTCGCATTTCTAAAGCCATTTTTACTGCTCTTACTGCGTGTTCTTTGTCATTTATAAACTCTGGGTCTCCAAAAAAAACCATTACAGCGTCACCGATAAATTTGTCAATTGTTCCGTTATATTTTAATGCTATTTTTGCCATATTATCAAGGTAGTTATTTAGTAAGTCTGATATATCTTCTGCTTCCAAAGAATCTGTTGTTGCAGTAAAACCAACAACATCAGAAAAAAATACAGTTAATTTTTTTCTAAAATGTTTTTTTGTGTCAGAATCTCTTGTGCCAACCACTATCGATGAATAAACTTGAGGAGAAAGGAATTTTTCCATTTTACTTAGAGTTGTCTCTAATTGTTGAGTTTTTTCTTTAACTTTGTTGTCAAGTTCTTCATTTATATGTTGAATTTGACCAATTTTATCATTTAAACTAACACGCATTTGGTTAAAAGCCATGCTTAAATTCCCTATTTCATCTTGTAAATTAATGATTATTTCATAAGACAGATCACCAGCGGCAATTTTGTTTGCACCAGTAAGAAGTTGATTAATCGGTATTAAAATACTTTTTGAAAGAAGAATTACCAAAAAGTATGCTATGCCAACACATAAAATCATAATAATAAAAAAAGTAGTCATAGCACTAATAAGCGTATAAACATAAGAATTTGCAGAAACATTAACTTCTAAAACGCCAATACTCTTTTTATTCATATCAAAAAGCGTCTTATATTCAGAAATTTGACCACCAAATCTCAAATCGATTATTTCAAGGCTATCTTTTTTTGTCATAAGGTCTTCATAATGTTTTGAATCTATGCTAATTATATCTGTTTTAGCAATAGGTACTGTATTGTAATAAATTGCAGATTTTACACGGAGTAATTCTTTTATTCTATTAACTAAAAAAACATTTTCATTGAGAATATATCTAACAAGAACTGCTCCAATTAGTAAATTTGCTCTTGACACAGGAAATCCAGAGGTAATAGATAAAATTTCTTTATTTTCGGTTGTTCTTATTAGTTCATTTGATATAATATTGTTTCCTTTTAGTACTTCCTTTACTATTTCATTATTTTTGAGTTCGGAAGCTTCATGATATTTTGAAATTAAAGAATTTTGTAATGCTATATTTGTTATTTCTTCACCCTTTTTATTAAGAATAATTATTTGATAATTTTTTTCTCTTTTTACTATTTCTTTAATATATTGAACTATTTTATTTTTTATATTTAAATCTAATAAAATTTGCAATGCTTTGTCATTTGACATACTCTGAGTAAAATTTTTTACTTCACTCATTTTTGAATCATACACTAATTGTGCAACTAAAATATTATTACGCATATTATTTGCAGCTTCTTCTTTCATCTTGCCAGAAAAATAAAACATAGAAAACAGTATTGTTAAAAGAGTAGAAACAAATGTAACAAAAAGGAAAGAAAATCTTAATTTCTTTTTTAGTGAAAGGTTATTTATAAATTTCATATTTTCCCCATAAGAATAATTTCTTTATTCAGCCATAATAAACTCACTAATTAATAAAATCTGTCGGTGAAGGACTCGAACCCTCACAACAGGAACCAGAATCCCGTGTGCTACCATTACACTAACCGACATTTTTTTGATTATCGTAATAATTATAGTTTTATTTTAATAGTAATTCGTTTTTTTTACAATAATTTATTAAATTTATTTTAAAATACAATCTATTTTGTTTTTTTACGAATTTATTACAAACTTTAGCTAAAAGAATATCGGTGATTAAGAAGGCAAATTTCCCCTTGACTTTTATCCACAAATTGCTATATTTTAACTATGAAAAGTTATCACGATGAAATG
>MIAN01000076.1:0-3334 GCA_001829125.1 Spirochaetes bacterium GWB1_27_13
GCAATATCGTTAGGGATTACTCTAAGTAACCTTAATAATATGGAAAAAATAGATAACTTGTTAGAAACCAAAAGACCATCTTTACCAAGTGTTTTATTGGATAAATATGGAGAAGTAATTACAAGATTTTATTCTGATGAGAAAAGAGATTTAATTACTCTTGATATGATACCAGAGTATCTTGTTAAGGGGTTGATCGTTTGGGAAGACGAAAGTTTTTATCATCATCACGGTTTTAATCCACTCGCTATATTTAGAGCGGGTGTTAACAATTTAATAGGAATGCCTGTAAGTGGAGCGAGTACTTTAACTCAACAACTTGCAACAACTTTATTCTTAAAAAAAGAGCGATCTATTGTAAGAAAGATTAAAGAATTATTTATTGCTATTCAACTCGAAAAAAAATATACAAAAAACGAAATATTAACTTTATATTTAAATCATGTTCCTTTTGGTTATGGGACGAATGGAGTTCAGGCTGCAGCTAAATTTTATTTTGACAAAGATGTTAAAGATTTGACACCAGCTGAGTCTGCATCGTTAATTACTTTAATTTCAAATCCAACGTTTTACTCTTTGATAAAATTTCCAAAAAACCACAGAACAAAACAAAGAGAAGTTTTAAAAAAGATGACTAAGGTTGGTGTTATTACAAATACGGAGTTTGAAAGTACTTTTAATGATTTTTGGTTAAAATGGCAGGCAACTTCAAATTCTGCAAGAGGTGCTTTTTATAATAGGGAAGACCAAGCACCGTTTTTTAGTAATTGGGTTTTAAATGAAGTAGAGAAAGAATTACCAAATGTTAATATTTTTAGAGATGGGCTTGTGATTCGTTCTACGTTAGATTTGAAGGCTAATAAGCTTGCTGAAAGTTTAATGAAAGATATACTTGACAAACAACAAAAAATCTTTGAAGTAGAACAGGTAAAAAATTATAATATTATTCAAAATAATTATATAGATACAATAAATTTAATAGCTGATACATTCTCACTTTCAAGCATAAAGGTTGACAGGAATAAAAATACAAAACGTGGATTAACAGAATACAATAAAGATATAAATCCAATAATAAATTTGACATCTCAAATTTTTGGTTTAACAATGGTAGAAACAGCAACTGACATTATGTTTGACAAATCAGCGTCAAAGCAGAATCTTTTAGCTCAGGTACAAGGTGCTTTTGTTGTAGTAGAAAATGAGACAGGGCAAATTGTTACAATGATTGGTGGAAAAAATTTTGACCCAAACAATAGATTTAATTATGCAATGCAAAGTAGAAGGCAACCAGGTTCTTCTTTTAAACCATTGATTTATTCAGCTGCTTTGGATAGTGGAATGTTTACGTTGGCAACTCCAATAGTTGATAAACCTTATGTTTTTACATTTGATTCACCAGACCCAGATGATTGGTATAGACCAGAAAATTATGGTGGTAATTATTATGGAAAGGTTTCTGTTCGTCGTGCGTTAAGAAGAAGTTTAAATATTCCTGCTTGTCAAATATTTTATACAATTGGTAAGGGTAATAAATATAAATCACCAATTGATAGAGCAGCACTTCTTCTTGGTATAAACTCTCAAGAAGAAATAGATGAAAGGTTTAAACCAGAAATTAGTACAGTTTTAGGAACTGGCTCTGTTGCACCTATTGAAATGGCAACTGCATTTGCAACTTTTGCAAACCTTGGACAAAGAAGAATACCTAATTGTATTTTGACAGTTGAAGATAGAGATGGTAAAGTAATTTATGACCCATGGAAAGAATTACAAAAATATTATAGAGAAAATAGTAAAAGATTACAAGTAATTAGCCAGCAAAACGCATTTCTAATTACAAATACATTAAGAGATACTGTTCATAACCCAGATGGGTTTCTGTATGGAGCAAAACAAAGGATGATAGCAGCAGGTCAAAATTTTCCACCAGTAGAACTTGCTGCAAAAACTGGTACTACACAAAACTGGAGTGATGCGTGGGAAGTTGGTTTTTCACCAGAGATTACAGTTTCATCGTGGGTTGGTTTTAATAAATATGGTTTGAGTCTTGGTTATGAGCAGGCTGGTGTAGTTGTTTTAGGACCTGCATTTTTAGAATATATGAGGCAATATCATATTGGTAAAGGAAAATTATCATTCAAAAATCCAGGAGGTGTTTATCAAGTTAAAGTTTGTAAACAATCTGGCTTACTTCCATCAAAATATTGTGCAGAAGATAATCTTTTTTTTGAATATTTTTTACCGGGTACAGTACCAACAAAAGAATGTGATGTTTGTAGACAAAATAAAGAAATGGAAGAAAAGTCTTTGAATGAATTCAGAAATATTTATGAGAAAAATTTTGACAATTCTAATTTTAAATTATATGATAACAGCGATATAGAAGTCGATAAATCTATCCTAGATCAATATGAATCGGGTAATAAAAATGTAGATGATATTCTTAAAGAAGATTCTAAAAAAACTGATCCTACAAATATTGATGATATAAATACAGAAAATAAACAAGAATCTAACCCAGATTTGACTAAGGATATAAATAATTAATTTAAAAGGATAAAATAAATGAGCGGAGAACCTCAAAAGACAATTTTATATGAAATTCATAAAAAATTGAATGGAAACGTGATTGATTTTCATGGAGTATTACTTCCAGTATTTTATTCTTCTATTCAAGAAGAACACAATGCAGTAAGAACAAATATGGGGCTTTTTGATGTGTCACACATGGGTAATGTTTTAGTTACCTTTCCATCAAAAGAAAAGGCAATCGAAAAATTTAATTACCTGCTGCCAAATGATTATAGTAAAATTAGGCCAGGTAAAATAATTTATAGTACTCTATTAAAAGAAGATGGGACAGTGATTGATGATTTACTCGTTATGAGTATTACAGAAACATTCTATCATATTGTTGTAAACTCTTCTAATATTGAAAAAGATTATGAATGGATCAAAGAAAAAATTGGCTCATCTGATATAAAGATTGAGAATACATCTTATGATACTGCTATCATTGCCTTACAAGGACCAAATTCTTACAAATTATTGCAAGATGACTTTGGTTACCCTGTTAATAATCTCAAATCATTTGAAGTTATGGAAACAAAGTATAATGGAAAAAAACTCACAATTTCGAGGACTGGTTATACTGGTGAAGATGGCTTTGAGTTATATATAGAAAACTCAGAAGCATCTACTTTATTTGAAGATTTATTAGCAAGAGGTAAAAAATATAATCTGATACCTTGTGGACTTGGTGCAAGAGATACACTTAGATTGGAAGCTGCACTTCCTCTATATGGGCAAGAACTTGATGAATCACATTCTC
>MIAN01000076.1:3352-7232 GCA_001829125.1 Spirochaetes bacterium GWB1_27_13
AGAACTTGATGAATCACATTCTCCATTACAAGCAATGATTAGTTGGAGTGTTAAGTTAAATAAAACATCTGATTTTATTGGTAAAAAAGCAATAATTGATGGCAAAGACACAAAATTTAGTGATATTATGCTTGGTTTTGAAGTTGTTGGTCGCTCGATACCAAGAACAGATATGGAAATCTTAAACGACAAAGAAGAAAAAATTGGTAGTGTAACATCAGGAACATTTTCACCAACATTAAAGAAAAATATAGGCATTGCTTATATCAAAAAAGAATACAAAGATTTTACAGACCTAAAAATCAAGATTAGAAATAGAGTTGAAGCAATAAAAATCATTAAACTTCCTTTCTATAAAAGGAATAAAGGAGACTAAATTGACATATTTTCCACATTCAGAAACCGATATTAAAGAAATGCTTTCAGTAATTGGGAAAAAAAATTTAGAAGAATTAGAATCCCCGATTCCTGCAAAGTATATAGTTAAAACATTAAATCTTCCATCTCAAAAAACAGAGCTTGAAGTAAATCAATATTTTGATAAATTAGCGAATAAAAATAAAAATTATTCTACAATCTTAGCTGGGGCTGGTAGTTATTATCATTATATACCATCAACTGTTGACGAACTCACAGGAAGGCAGGAATTTTATACTGCGTATACTCCATATCAGGCAGAAATTTCTCAAGGTACTTTACAGGCTATTTTTGAATATCAAACTTATATAGCAAACCTTACAGGAATGGATGTAAGTAATGCTTCTATGTATGATGGCGGAACTGCTTTAGCAGAGGCTTGTGTTATTGCTATAAATTCTACAAGAAAAAATAAAATTTTAGTTGATAAATATGTAAATCCAGAATACTTAGAAGTTTTAAAAACTTATATGGGTGCTCTTAAAGTTGAAATAGTTATTTTTGAGAGTAACCCTTTCAAATTAGATGTAGAAGCATTCAAAAAAATATGGAATGCTGAGTTTTGTGGCTTTGTTGTTGCATCACCTAATTTTTGTGGCTCTGTGATAGATTATACTGGCATTGTTGATATTGTTAAAAAAGACAAAAGATTAGTTATACAAAGTGTATCTGAGGCTATGTCACTTTCTGTTTTGAAAACACCAGGTGATATGGGTGCTGATCTTGCATGTGGTGAAGCACAAAGTTTTGGTATGCCATTAAGTTTTGGTGGACCTTATTTGGGATTTTTGACTTGTAAAAAAGAACATTTAAGAAAAATGCCAGGTAGAATCGTGGGTCAAACAAAAGATAGTGATGGTAACATCGTCTATACTTTGACTCTTACAGCAAGAGAGCAACACATAAGAAGAGAACTTGCAACATCAAATATTTGTTCTAACCATGGGCTTTGTGCAACAAGAGCGAGTGTATATCTTTCAACTGTTGGTGGCAAGGGTTTAAGAACTTGTGGGCTTGCAAATATCGAAAAATCTCATTATTTATATGAAGAAATTAGTAAATTGGCTAAATTTAAGGTAGAAAAATCACAAATATTCTTTAATGAATTTGTGGTTTCAACTGATATTGCTTATGATAAAATAAGTAAAAAACTTGAAGAAAATGGTATTTTATCATTTTTACCACTTGCTAAATTTTATTCTTCTTTATCAAATTATTATCTTATTTGTGCGACAGAAATGACAACAAAAGAAGAAATAGATAATCTTGTTGCAATACTTGGGAGCTTATAATGAAAGATAAAAATATAATTTTTGAAAAATCAAATAACTGTATTTCTTCATATAGTTTTAACATAGAAAAAAATGAAAAGGATATTTTAAATAATATTCCACAATCATTATTAAACGACAATCTTAGCTTTATGCCAGATGTTAGCGAAGGTGACGTAGCAAGACATTTTATTAGACTTTCAAATAGAAATTATGGCGTTGATACTGGTTTTTATCCTTTAGGAAGTTGTACTATGAAATACAATCCTAAGATTAACGAGAAGGTTGCTGGAAATCCTGATTTTGCTAATATTCATCCATATTCTTCAACCGAAAGAGTTCAAGGAGTTTTGGAAGTTTTATACAAATGTAGAGAAGCATTAGTTGAAATTACTGGAATGGATGAAATAGACTTATCTCCTTGTGCAGGTGCTCACGGGGAATTAACTGGTCTTTATATTATCAAAGCATATTTTAAAAATAAAAAAGAAGAACGCCCTATAATACTTGTGCCAGACTCAGCACACGGAACAAACCCAGCGTCAGCATCAGTTGCTGGTTTTAAAGTAGTTAGTGTAAAATCAGATGCTGACGGATTTGTTGACATTGATGATTTAAAACAAAAGGTAAGTAAAGATGTAGCTTGTTTTATGCTTACAAATCCTAACACTTTGGGACTTTATGAGAAAAATCTTGATCAAATAGTAAAAATTTGTCATGATTTGGATATTCAACTATATTATGATGGAGCGAATTTAAACGCTATACTTGGTATATCAAAACCTGGTGAGACTGGCTTTGATGTAGTACATCTAAATTTACATAAATCTTTTGCTACTCCACATGGGGGTGGTGGACCTGGTGCTGGACCTGTTGGTGTTAAAAAACATTTAATTGATTTTTTACCAGGTGAAAATGTAGTTTATAAAAATAATAAATATTCACTTGAAAAAAGAGGTAGTTTATCAATTGGTAAAGTAAGGTCTTTTTATGCCAATTTTTCTGTTGTGTTAAAGTCTTATGTTTATATTGTTAGCCTTGGTAAAGAAGGTTTTAGTAAACTTGGACTTTTAGCATTATTAAATGCAAATTATCTTGGTGTTTTATTAAAAGAATACTTTGATATTGCAACAAAACCTCATATTATGCACGAGTTTGTTATTTCTTTACAAAAAGAATGTGATGAGACTCATTTAACTGTAATGGATTTTGCAAAAAGAATACTTGACTATGGCTACCATGCTCCGACTGTTAGTTTCCCATTAATTGTACATAGTTGTTTGATGGTTGAACCAACAGAGACAGAAAGCAAAGAGACTTTAGATAAATTTGCAGAAATTTTAATTAAAATACTTGAAGAGTCAAAGACTAATCCAGATTTGCTTAAAAATTCACCTGTAAATACACCTATAAAACGAGTTGATGATGTTATGGCAGCGAGGACTCCAGTCTTAAAGTATTCAAAGGATGAATAAAAATAGATGAAAATAATGCTTAATGAGATCAATGTTGATGAACGAAAAAGATTAAGAAAAGAACTCGGAGATATGTCTACGCTTATGCGTTCTATGTCAAAATATGGACTTTTGCAACCAGTTGTTGTTGATAAAAATTACAATCTTTTGGCTGGGTATAGAAGATACCTTTCTGCAAAACAACTTGGTTGGTCTTATATTGATGCAGTTGTCGTTGATGCAAAGGATAAAATTTCTAAACTCGAAGTTGAGATGGATGAAAATCTTGTTAGAAAAGAGTTTACTTATGATGAAATTGATCTTGCTTATGATAAAAGAGACAATCTTTTAAAACCATCTATTTTTAGAATGATAATTGATTTTATTAAAAAACTTTTTGGATTTAGATAATTTGTAATAGTCAAGATGTAATCTGACATTTTTTTCATTTTATTGCGGCTAAGATGTTTTTATATCATAGCCAAACATTTTTTCTTTTGCGATGTGGATGGACTCTTTGAAAGTTTGCATAGGTGTTCGTCCTTCGCATTTTTTACCACTATGAGGTCTTTCATAGTTGTAATTATAAATCCATTCATCCGCGTCTTTTTGAAGTTCTTCAATTGAACTATAAATCTTTTTTCTGTCATACAGTTTAACAATAGCATTTTTGCTATAAGTATCAATAAATGTTTGCTGATATATTCTTCCAACTCCTTTTATTGTCCCAACATAAAA
>MIAN01000077.1 GCA_001829125.1 Spirochaetes bacterium GWB1_27_13
TTGGTATAGTAATTAAAGCTTTTAGTTTAATTTTATCATACACTTTGCCAATTATAAGTGCTACAAGTCCATCGACACCCATAGCGATAGCGTAAAATAACGGTATTTGTGCGTCTGGGATAAGTCCTTTATTCTTAAAGTGGAATGCTAAGATTGCAAAATGAGCAAATCCAAGAACTATAAAAAATGTAAAAATGGAATAAATCCAGAATATTTTTGTTAAATTTTCTGGTTCTTTCTTGTTATTTTGTTTGTTATACGCTTCTTCAAGCTGTTCAGGATTTGGAACGCTTAATTTTGCAATAAAAACGCTAATTATAACTAAAATTACTGGTATCCATAAAAAAGAATATCCAATTTGGTATCTTGCAAGTTCTGTCTCTTGTTTAAAAACAGTGGTTGATAAAAATAAAACAAATGTAAAAATAACAGGTCCGATTATTGCTCCTATTTGATCCATTGCTTCGTGTAAACCAAATCCAAAGCCAGTACCAACTTGTTTTGTTGCTAAAGATAAAATTGTATCTTTTGCAGGGCTTCTTAATGCTTTACCAAGTCTTTCTGTAACTATTAAAATAGCAGCAATCTGCCAAAAACCAGTCAAAGACAATAATGGCACTGATACTAAAAGTCCATAACCAATAAATGTAAAAGTCCAATACGCTTTTGTTCTATCAGCAAAATATCCAGATAAAAGCCTTAGTGCATAACCTAGAAATTCGCCAAGCCCTGCGATTAGACCAACTATAAAAATATCTGCTCCAAGCACTTTCAAAAACTGCCCATTTACACTTCTTGCACCTTCATAAGTAATATCGCCAAAAAGACTTACAAGTCCAAAAAGTATTATCAAAAACATCGCTTTCTTTTTGTAATTATCCATAACATTCTCCTTATTCGATATTGTTTGCCGATATTGTAATGTGATATTAGAAAAAAGTCAATATTTATTGACAAAATAATTATTTTAAATTATTTTTATATGTATGAATAAACTAACTTTAATATTTTTATTTTTTTCTACTTTAAATTTTTATTCTATGGATAAAGATAAAATGTTATTTTGGGAAATACAATCTGAGAATAACACCGTTTATTTGCTGGCAAGTGTTTTATCCTACGATGAATATCATTATCCTTTGAGAAAAGAGATAGAAGAGGCTTATTATAGAACAAGTATTCTTGTTTATAATTTTAATTATAACTACTATATAGATAAGAAATTAATTGATATAAAATATATGGTTGGTAGTCTAATTCATGAAGATAATGATATTAAAGATATAATTCCAGAAGATTTGTATAAAAGGTTAAAGAATGCTTTAATTTTTGATTATGGAGTTAATTTTAATGACTATACTCATTATAGACCATGGTTTTTGGCTGCAGTAGTTAATTACCGTAAGATGGTTAGTAGTCTTGGGTTACAGTTAAATTTTGATATGAATGATAAGATACTTTTAGTTCCATTTGAGAGTTATTTTTTAGAAAAAGTTGCTTATAAAGAAGAGATTTTAATAGAAAATGAGCTTAATTATATTACATTTCTAGATAATCTACCTTATAAATACCAAAATTTGGCGGTAAGATATTCTTTAAACAAAAAAGTTAATGATATACAAAAAGAAAATGCTCTATTAGAGAAATTTTCTAAGTTAGGTAAATATGAAGAGATGGAAGATTATTTAGTAAAAAAGATTGATGCAGATAATGATTATCAAGTTTTATATATTATTTATTATAGAAACAAAGTATCAAAAATGTTTTCTAATATGGAAGAATATCTACAAGATAAAAAGAAATATTTTATTATTCTTGATATTCATTTTTTGATTGGTGAATTAGGATTAATAAATAGATTAAAGCAAAAAGGATATACAGTAGAGCAACGATAGCTATTCACAAATTCAAAAAGTTAAATATAGTTTATATACTTATATGATTTAATCTGTGTTATACTTTAAAAAATAAATTTTCGACTATAATTTTAACGCCAATTAATATTAAAATTATTCCACCTGTAATTTCAGCCCCTTTTCCGAGTACAAAACCAACAACTTTACCAAGATAAACTCCGAGCATTGAAAGAATAAATGTTATTACACCAATCATAGTTAGAGATACTATTGGTGGAAGATTTAAAAGACCTAAAGATAAACCAGCGGCAAAAGCGTCAATTGAAGTAGCAATACACACAAATATAAGATGTTTCCCCTTAGAAAAGTCAACAACTTCGCATTCTTCTTTTTTTTCAAAGGCTTCTACTAACATTTTAATACCTATTATTAAAAGGAGAATAAAAGCAATCCATGGGCTTAGTTTAGAAACAACTTTACCAAGATAAGTTCCTGCAATCCATCCTAAAAGTGGCATTAAAACCTGAAATAATGCTGTATGAAAAGAGAGTCTAAAAATTGCTCTAAAACGAGCTTCCTTATGACAAACTCCATAACTCACACAAACAGCAAAAGCATCCATAGCAAGCCCTACTGCTAAAAAAAATACAACTATATAAGAGCCAATCATATTTTTCCTTTTATAAATAATATTTCAATAAAATACTTTTAAATATATAATTTGTCAATTATATAAATTGTTTTTTTATAAATATTTATTTTTTTATGTAAAATATACTTGACATATTGAATGTTTTGTATTACATTTAGTTCGTTATATATAACATTTATCTTATGGAGGTTAATATGTCTAATCAGGAGAGAAGAGTATTTATTAGTATTTTAAATGGAGTTTTTATTCTTGTTGCTTATTTTATCTTTGTCCTTTTTTTTAAAAAGGTTGATTCTGGGGAAAATATCTTAAAATTTTATGCAATTACTATGCTTGTTTTTATAGTGGCTGGCATAATTATTCAAATATTATCGCTTATTTTCCTTTCTATATTTATTTCTGTAAAAAATGCAATAGAGAATAAAGATTATACTAATGTCTCAAAAGATTGCGAAATAATTGAAGATGAGATGGACAAACTTATTGAATTAAAATCTTTAGGAATAGGTTATGCTTTTGTTGGCATTGGTTTTGTTATTTCGCTAATAACTCTTATTTTAAACTTTGAACCGTATATTATGTTAAATATTATTTTTATTTCGTTTTTAGCTGGGTCAATATTTGAAGGTGTTGCAAAACTTTATTTTTATAAAAGAGGGATAAAAAATGGCTAAACAAATTGAAATAAAAAATAACATTAGGAAACTCAGGTTTTTTGCAAAAGAAATGTCCCAACAAGAACTCGCAGAAAAAGCTGGGGTCTCAAGACAAACCATAATTGCTATTGAGGCTGGAAAGTATAACCCCTCCTTAGAACTCGCTTTTAGAATAGCAGATGTATTTGGTGTAAAAATAACAGAAGTTTTTGAATACGAACTAAAAGATGAGATAAAATGAAAAATTTACAGAAATTAGGTCGGCTTGCAGCTATTATTCTTTCATTTACTTATATTTTGGGTATGGGATTTGTTTTTTCTGTTTTATCACCAATTGCTGATTCTTCACTTGCTTTTGATAAATATATGGATTTTATAAAAACCAACAAAACAATTATATTTATCTGGCATTTTATTATTTATTTTATTAATGGAATTTGTTTAATTATACTTATTTTAGTACTTTATGAAATATATAAAGATATTCATCCACAAATTATTAAAATATCTACAAGTTTTGGTTTTATATTGACATTATTTGTATTTTTAAGTGTTTTAATCACAAATTACGGAATAAAATATTTAATTTCTCTTTATGTAAAAAATTTATCTCAATTAGAAATATTGAGAATAACAATTGATACAATAACTTTGAGTATTGATCATTCTGATAAGTTTTTGGGAGGATTATGGATTGGTTTACAAGTATTGTTGGGCTAAAAGATAAAAGTTTACCAAAAATTCTTAATATTTTTGGTATAATTATAAGTGTAACTGTAACTAGTTTAATTGGAGCTGTTATCCCAGCCTTTATTGTAGCAAGCTATATTTTTGGCGTAACAGCATTGGTTATTTATAGGGATTTTTATGCTTAAATTTAAAAAATCATATAGTTAATAGGAGAGTAACATGAAATCAAATGAAAAGAAAAATTATTTAACAACAAGAGAAAAAATATCTACATTATGGATAATTGTAATGTTTTTAATGGCTTTTGCTGATATTTTTACCTTTGTATTGCCTGAATCTTTAAATAATATGGTTAAAGGTACTACAGAACTAAAAATTACGCAAGAGTTGTTGCTAGTAATGGCTTTATTAGTTTTGATACCTATCGTAATGATTTATTTTTCTCGTAGTTTAAATCATAAGCTTAATCGTTTTATAAACATAGTGGCATCAATAATTACTATTATATTTGTTATTGGTGGTGGATCGTTGTATCTCCATTATTTATTATTTGCTTCTGCTGAAGTAATATGTATGTTATTTATTATCTGGCATTCATTTAAATGGAAAATTGAGGAGTAAAAATTATGAATATCAAAAGTTTATTAATAAGTGGATTAGTAACAGGATTAGTAATTATGACAAGTGCATTAACAATGGTTCCAGTTGTTGGTAACCAAATGGATGCTGTGTTGGCAAGTCGAGGTTTACCTCCTTTAAGCAATATTGCAATGATTTTCTTTTGTTTTGTTTCACTGATTACAGGAATTATATTAATATGGTTATATGCTGTATTGAAAAATTATTATGGGGCTGGAATAAAAACAGTAATAATAGTCTCTGTTTTTGTTTGGTTTATTGGAAACTTTTTAAGCAGTATGGCGTTAATAGCATATGGATTTATGCCTGTTAAACTTACAGTAATAGGAACTATATGGGGTTTTTTTGAGACTTTGATAGCAAGTATTATTGGAACTCGTTTTTATAAAGACAAGAAATAAAATAAATTTAATTTAATGCGAATAAAAACATTATAACAAGGAGAGTGATTTTATGAAAGTTTTAGTATTAGGTGCCAGTGGTGCCACAGGTTTTAACGTCGTTACTCAATTATTAAAACAAGGGATTGATGTTAAAGCATTAATAAGAAATGAAGAAAAATTTGAGTCTATAAAAAATAGCAAGAATATAGAAATAATAAAAGCCAGTATTTTAGAAATTGATAATCATATTTTGAATCAATATTTAGATGATGTGGATGCTGTAATATCCTGTCTGGGGCATAATATTACATTAAAAGGAATATATGGAAAACCATATACTCTTGTTGTTGACACATTAAAGAAAATTGTTAGTATAATTAACTCAAATAATAAAAATAAAACCATAAAAATAGTATTAATGAACACTACAGCATGTATTAATAAATTACAGAATGAGAAATTTAAAATAAACGAAAATATTATCATGAAGATTGTGAGATTATTATTACCACCACAACGAGACAATGAATTGGCACTTAAATATCTAATTGACATAGTTGGTATAAATAATAAACTGATTGAATGGGTTGCCGTAAGACCTGATACATTAATAAATGAACTTGAAGTATCAGAGTATACTGTTTACCCTTCATCTATAAGAAGTCCAATATTTGACGCTGGCAAAACAAGTCGAATAAATGTTGCTGATTTTATGGTAAGTTTGTTAAAAGATGAGAAACTTTGGGAAAAATGGAAATATAAAACTCCAGTAATCTATAATAAGGAATAAAAAATATAGTATTGCAATTATGTCTTAGCAATGGATTATATTTAATTCATGGAAATCTGATATTAAAAATATAATTTTATCATCTATTATTGGCATAACCTAATTTAAAGAGGAGATTTTTTTATGAAAGCTGTTATTTGTACAAATTATGGAGTACCAGAAGTTCTAAAGATTAAAGAAGTAGAAAAACCTAAACCAAGAAATAATGAAATTTTAATAAAAATAATTGCAACATCTGCTCATATTGGCGATACCCGCATCAGAAGAGTCGATCCATTTTTGGTAAGGCTTGTATTTGGTTTATTTAAACCTAAGAATAATTTAATACTTGGTTTGGAAGTATCTGGTGTAATCGAATCCGTAGGTAAAGATGTAACATTATTTATGAAAGGAGATGAAGTATTTGCATTTACTGGATTTAATTTAGGTGGTTATGCTGAATATATATGTTTACCTGAAAGAGTAAAATATGGAGAGCGAGAAAGAAAAGGATTAGTAGCAATAAAACCTAAAAATTTGTCGTATGAAGAAGCTTCGGTTATTCCTGCAGGAGCGCTTACAGCGTTAAAAAACTTACAAAAAGTAAATATCAAAGATGGGCAGAAAATATTGATAAATGGAGCATCCGGAAGTCTTGGGACATACGCAATACAATTAGCCAAATACTTTGGAGCAGAGGTCACAGCTGTTTGCAGTGCAAAAAATTTTGAGATGGTAAAATCAATTGGAGCTGATAAAGTAATTGATTACGAAGAAGAAGATTTTACTAAAATAGGAACTAAATACGATATTGTATATGATGCAGTTATGAAATCTAAACACTCACAATGCAAAAAGATATTAACACCAAGTGGTGTTTTTTTAAACAATAATAACATTCCAAAAATAAAAGAAGAGGATTTATTTTTTCTGAAAGATTTAGTGGAACAAAATAAACTAAAACCAATCATAGACAAAATATATTCTTTGGATGAAATTGTTGAAGCTCATAGATATGTTGATACTGGGCATAAAAGAGGAAATGTTTCAATACAGGTTGCAAAAGATTATGTACCTTAAATGAGGTGTATTATAATTGGTTAATTTAAAACAAATTGTATGTATTATTAATTTCTACAATTTAGTTACCTTTTAGAAGCTTTTAGTATATAAAGACAAAAAATAAGGAGGTTTTTAATGGATACCAAAAGAAAAACAACAATATTTGCAGGGATTCTATATTTTATCGGTTTTTTTTCGGGATTACTAAGTATTGTTCCTGCTGTTGATGCCAAAGATTATCTATCTCAAATTTCTGCAAATACAAATCAAGTACTATTTGGTGCATTATTTCAGTTTATAATGTCGATAGCATATGTTGGTTTTGCAATAACACTATATCCGATATTAAATAAATTTAACGAAAGGTTATCTCTTGGATTTCTAATTTTTAGGATTATTGCTGCTATTTTAAATATTATTGGTTTAATCAGCTTAATATTGTTATTGTTTTTAAGCAGGGAATTTTTAAAAGATGCGGTTATGGCTTCATCATATTTTCATGTTATAGGTAATTTAATAAGAACAGGTCGTGATTTTGTAAATCATGTTATAATGATACTAACTTTAGGGGTTGGTAGCTTAATGTTTTATTTTCTTTTATATCAAAAAAAACTTATTCCTAGATGGTTATCAGTTTGGGGACTTTTAGGCACTATATTTACTATGATTGCAAGCATACTTGTAATGTTTAAATTTATAGATATAATTACTACTATATATATAATCTTTAATCTTCCACTTATTGTTCTAGAATTCGTTCTGGCAATATGGTTTATAGTTAAAGGTTTTAATCATAATGCATTGTGTTGTATTTATAACACAGATTAAAATCGTATAATTACTTTACATTAAAGTAATTAGATTTTGTAATTACTGAGAAACCTAAAACATTTCAGTATATAACAATGAAAAATAAAGTAATGTTTTCTGAAGATGAAAAAATTATTTCACTCGAAGAAACTCAAGACGCAGTAAGATATTTGAGTGAAGGTCATGCAAGGGAGAAAATCGTAATTAAAATTTAGAAAAGTATAGTCTTTAAATAAATTTTTTTATTTTTTCTTTTAGTTCTTTCATAGAATATTTTGGTTTTTTACATAGGTATATTGAAAGATTATTTTCCATAGATGAATAATAATTAGTTGTATATTTAGAAACTTCTGTAACTTCTTCAAAAACGCTTTCAAAAGATTCTTTTTTTTGAGATTTTACTATTGCAATGACAACATCAACTTTTTTATTCTCTGGAAACCAATAATAAAAATTATTATGCCCGCTAACAACTTCGCAAATATTATATTTTTTACCAAAATACTTTATAGCCCCTGCTTCTCCATAATTTTCTCCATATATAATACAATTTGCCTTTTCATCTGATGACAAAGTATTATAAACTTTGACAACTTCC
Source organism: Spirochaetes bacterium GWB1_27_13 (assembly GCA_001829125.1). GTDB lineage: Bacteria > Spirochaetota > GWE2-31-10 > GWE2-31-10 > MWDO01 > GWC1-27-15. The sequence goes on from MIAN01000077.1 coordinate 8,116, forward strand.
AATGTCATTTCTTCCCAACCAAACATATCTTGAAAATGAGAAGGAAGTATTGCATTCTGTTTGTTTTTTTCTTCTTTTGGTGGAATAAATCCAGTCTTTTTTGAATAATTTATAAAAGTATCAACTGGTAATATTGGTAACCCAAATGGAATTACTAATAATCCCAAAGCCATTAAAACACCCAATATTGCAATTTTAATTTTTTGGAACTTGATAAAAATATTCTCAATAAAAATTGCTCCACCTGCAAATAAAATGGTATAAATAGGAGAAAGATAATATGTTTTTCCACTTGTTAGAATAAAAACAACCAAAATTGTTAGATAAGTTATTCCAAATATTCTTAAAGATGAATTATTTTTTGAAATAAGAAAAAATATAATGCCAAAAATCCATAAAGGAAAAGTGACTGGATTCATATTTATTATTTGTCCTAAAATGTATTCCAAAGGGCTTGATTTGTAATTTTTGTATAAGCTTGCGTTTTTCATAAATTCGAGACTTGCAAAATTGTGAGTTACATTCCATATCAAATAAGGAATAAAAAATAAAAGTGCAATCCCAAGACAAATCCATAGCCATTTTGTAAAAAAGAATTTTCTATTATTAGTAAATATTAAACCAATAAAAAGCCCAAAACATAAAAATATGGGACTTAATTTATTTAATATACCTAAACCAATGCAAAAACCAAGTAGAATCCAATATTTAGGCTTTTCTGTTTTAATTATTTTAATAAGTAGAAAAAAAGACACTGTCCATATTAGAATATCAATACTATTCATAGAATAATAATGATGTAATGCTAAATATAGAGGAGAAATGATTACTGCTATCATTGAAATAATTATAGAAAATATTTTACCACCAAGTTCTTTGGCAATAATTCCACTGATAAAAACAGTCAGAGAGCCTATGATGGCAGGGAATATTCTTAATGCAAAAATGGAGTCACCAAAAATTGATTTAATTAATGACAAAATCCATATTGATAAAGGAGGGTGATCAACATAACCAAAATCAACATAATCTGCACAAGCTAAATAATAAAATTCGTCTCTAAAAATTCCATAGTTTTGGATAGTTACAATATGTAATAATAATTTAGCTAAAGTAAAACTTATTATTACAATCATAGTTGTAGAAAATAATTTTTCTTTTTCATTATTTGAGAAATTATTCATATTTATACACTCCCTTTGTCTAAAATACTTAAAAATCAAGAATTTTTAGCTATATTCCTTATTCTTTTATTCTTTATCATATAAATTCGTACTATTGCAAAAATTATTGGTGCAAAACAGCCAAATACAATCACTAATCCAAATAAAAGATTGTTTTTCATGAGTTCTTGAAGTTCTTTATCGTCAATCATCGCATGAGTTGGATTATTTTTATCGTAAATTATTTTGACCGTATCGCCAACGTAATAAGTATTAATCCAATAAGATTTAAAATTCTCAAAACTAATTTCTTCGTTATCAATTTTATAATTTACAACAGGTTGATAATAAGTATCAAAACCCATCAAAGAGCCAGACCTTTTTTTCTCAACAAGAATGAAACTTTTAATAACGCCTTCGGACTTTATGCCATTATTATAAAGGTTTATTTTATCATAAAAACTGCCCAAAAGAGCAATCCCTGCCAAAAAGAAAATAAGGCACAAACAAATTGAACCAGTGATTAAACCAGTCCCAATAAGTTTTAGAGGAATCTCTTTTTTCTTTATATCATGATAAATGTAAACAATTCCACCTGTTATAAAAACTAAAACAAGAATTCCAAAGAATGTTAAAATTAATACAGGTAGGAATTTAATTAACATTTCATTGATATTGTAAGACTCCATAGTTATAATCCTTAGTTTTTTTAAATATTAGAAATCAATGAATCACAAATAAAACACAAATTTTTACAAATAAATATATGTAAAACAATTTGTTTTAACTAAATCTTTGTGTTTTTCGAGGTAAAATCAATAACAAAATATTATTTAAAATACCAATATTCTACATTCCAAAATAGGTTATCTGACACTGCTTTAGGGCTCCAATTTTGAAAATTTGAAACATAGCAAGTTCTATAAACACCAAAAGAAAGTGGTATCAAAGGAACTGTTTCTCCCCATATTTCTTGAAGTTGCATAGAAACAGCAAGCCTTCTTTCATCAAACATGGTATTATCAAATTTATTTTTTAGGTTTTTTACTTCATTTGTTATAAGTGGTTTTGTCCAAAAATATGTAACTTTGTCAAAATTAGTTGCTCTATTTGTATATAGTAACCCCCCATGATTTCCTTCTTGGAATAATTTTGCACTTGAGGCATCGTGTATAAAAATTTCAGTCTTAAAACCAGAAGCAATTAGATCGTTATAAATAGATTCAACAACTTTCATTTCTGGAGATTTTGAAACTGCTTTTGATATTATAATTTTAAAAGGCTTATTTACCCCAGATTGAAAAAGTAATTCTTTTGCTTTTTGTAAAGAATATTCATGCTTAATATTAGAATTATTGTAATCTTTTTCATACATAGATCGATAATTGTAAGCAATTTCTCCTGCATCACCAAATAAAAGTTCTCTAACTTTATCTCTATTTATAGCGTATGTTAAGGCTTTTCTAAATAATAGATTATTAAAAGGTTCAATGCTTGTATCTGGTTGTAATAGATAAAGGCTATTATTTTTATCAGTTTTTATAGAAATAAAATCGATTTGTTTTATTTTTTCAAAAGATTCTACCCCAAGATTTAAGCCAATGTCGCAGTTTTTATTTTTTATTGTTTCAGGTAATTTTTTATCAGAAACTTTATATATGATTCGCTTTATATCTGGCTTTTTACCAGCAAAATAAGGATTTATCTCAAATATTGCTATTTTTTCAGACTCAAATTTTTTTAATATGTATGGACCATCCATTGGAGGCGGATTATTAAATAGTAAATTCTCTAAACCATCCATCCCTTTTTCTTTAAAAATAGCCTCAAAATATTTTTTTGGATAAACGATAAATTTATCTATTATAGCGTAATTTCGCTTTTTAAAGTAAATATCTACTGTATAATTATCAATTTTCTCAACTTTAAGTCTATTATCATTTTCTTCTGTATTGATACTAAATATTAAATCTTCACTTGTTATTTTTGAACCGTCTCCCCATTTTAAACCAGTTTTGAGTTTCCATCTTACTGCAACAGTTCCATCTTTCAAAAATCTAACAAGTTCATTTGTAAGGGCTGGAATTTTTTCAATTAAAAATGGTGTTTTTACATCGCCAGACACTTCATAATACAAACCTCTATAAATAAGCCCTTTTAGAATATTATTAGAATTTAGAGTTTTTAATGCAGCTGTATCCAATATAACTTCATCTTTTGTTGATTTCATAGATATATAATTTGTTTTAACATTTTTTGAATTATTTTCAAATGAAATCATATCAATTCCTATAATTAAAATAAATCCAAAAGTCATTGTTACTAAAGTCATTTTCCATGATATATTCTCAATTTTATCAGATAATTTGAGATTATCTTTACTTATCCTAAAAGAAACAACAGACTCAACAACATTAAACAGTATAAGTAGATAGGAGACTATAAATATTTTATCTATTGTAACTAAATATGATACATTTGGTAAACTATCTGCCAAAGAAAAATGCAATGCAACACAGGTAAGTAATGCAGTTACACCAATTCCAAGATTTGCCTCAACTTCTTCTGGAGAAATAAAGTATGCAACTAAAGACATCAATAAAACAATCAATAAAGGAAGAATAAATTTTATAATATATGGAAGAATGGGTCTATTTATGTCTAAAAGAAAATTTACAGAGCTTGCAGAAAAAGGAATCCCTTCATTTTCTAAAGAGCCAAAATCCGAATAATATGTAATTTTATTAATTTCTGATTTAAAATATGGTTGATATTCCCAACCTGTAATCGAAAATTTATCAGCCATTCCACTGCCTGCAAGGTCTGGCACAATTTTACCATATTCTTCTGGAATATCTATCTGTATTTTAAATTGTTGTTTATCAAAAGGAAATTTTTGCAAAGGAAATGTTCCTCTAAATGTCCCTTGAATATGATATTTTACAGTATGCCATTTACCGTCTTTTTCTTTAGATAATTCTTCTTGATTTGTAATTTCACCATTAGCAAATGTAAAAGGAGGTATAATCTCACTGCCAAACCATTTAAACCAAATAATAAGGTCAGCATTAAATCTACCTTCGCTAATTTCAAAACCAGACACATCAGAAAGATAAACACCAACATAAGTTTTAATATCACTATTATCTTGTGAAAAAACATTTAAAGAAACAAATAATAATATAAATAGACAGATTTTTTTCATAACAACCTCATAAAACTGATTAACAGAGATTATAGCCGATTACACGGATTTTTGGTCAGAAAGCTTTTTTCTATGGAAACAAAGTAGTTGATACTCATTATTTCTATTTTGTAATTATAGTTTAATTCTTTAAATTGTCAATACTAGCTTAAATTTTTTATCTTTTACTAATTTTTTAATAAATTTGTTGACTTTTATAAAAAAAGTCTATACTATTAAGACATCTGAGAAACAGATTTTATACCCAAATGTTTTAGATTTGTCATAATTGTAAAATCTAATTACTTTAATATCAAGTAATTTTGCAATTTTAATCTGTGTTAATCCGTGACAATCTGATTAATCTGTGTTATATCTTTTTCAAGGATTCAATTTCATACTGATCCAGAGGGTTTTTCTAATGGAAAAGAGAGTCGGCGTTATTGCCTTAATTATTCAAGATAGACAATCTATTCAAGAAGTAAATTCTATTTTTTCTGCTTATAATGAAATAATCATTGGTAGACAAGGAATTCCTCTTCGTGATAAAGGGATTCATATCATTTCTCTTATTGTTGAAGGTACGACAGATGAAATTGGAGCTTTAACTGGTAAAATTGGAAAAGTTAATGGTGTTTTGGTAAAATCTGTTCTTACTAAATTTAAGGAGAATGAATATGAATCAATTGATAAAACCAGAATCTAAAGAAAAAAATTTCATCGACAGAGACAAACTCTACAACTTAATCGAAGGAAAATCCCCAACAGATATTGAAGTTGATGACATTCTAAACAAGGCATTAAAACTTAAAGGGCTTGAGTTAAATGATGTCGCAACTCTATTAAGAATCGATAAGCAATCTCAAGAAGAAAGGCTTTTAAAAACTGCTGGTGCTGTCAAAAATGAAATTTATGGTAGGCGATTGGTTTTATTTGCACCTCTTTATATTGGTAATAAATGCTCAAATAATTGTTTGTATTGCGGTTTTAGAAAAGATAATTTAAATTTGGATAGAGTAATTCTTTCTTTAAAAGAAATAGAAAATGAAGTTACTTCGCTTTTAAAAGAAGGACACAAAAGATTACTTATGCTTTGCGGCGAGTCAGACGAAAACACATTTGAATATTTTTTGGATGCTATAAGAACTGCTTATTCTGCTAAAGACGGTAAAAGTTATATTAGAAGAATCAACGTAGAAATAGCACCTTTGACTACCCAAGAATTTAGTAAACTCAAACAATCAAAAATTGGAACTTACGCTTGTTTTCAAGAAACTTATGATCCTGTTTTATATAAAGAATATCATCCTGGTTGTGGTCCAAAATCTGATTATGAATGGAGACTTAGCGTAATGGATAGGGCTATGGATGGTGGAGTTGATGATGTTGGAATTGGTGCTTTATTTGGGCTTGCTGATTATAGGTTTGAAGTTTTGGCGATGATAGAACATTCTAAACATCTTGAAGAAGTCTTTGGCTGCGGTCCTCACACAGTAAGCGTTCCACGAATTGAACCTGCTGACAATGCTCCTCTTTCTGCTAATATTCCACACCCTGTATCTGACTTTGATTTCAAAAAACTTGTTGCTATATTAAGGATTGCTCTTCCTTATACTGGAATAATTTTGAGTACAAGAGAAAGTGAACAATTAAGGACAGAGTTATTTAATTTTGGAATAAGCCAAATTTCTGCAGGGTCTCGTACAAATCCCGGTGGCTATGCAAAAGGTAATAGTGGTAGTCAATTTTCTTTGGGCGATCATAGAAATTTGGATGAAGTTATATCAAGTCTAATAGATTACGAATATATTCCTTCTTTTTGTACAGGCTGTTATCGAAAGGGTAGGGTAGGGCAGGATTTTATGGACTTGGCAAAACCTGGATTAATCAAAGAGTTTTGTATGCCAAATGCTCTTTTTACTTTTAAAGAATACCTTGTTGATTATGCAAAACCAGAGACAAAAAGTAAAGGTTTAAAATTGATAGATAAACTTGTATCTAATGTTCAAAACCCAGATTTAAAACAAAAAATGATTACTGCATTAGATGAAATAACTGGTGGCGAAAGAGATATTTATTTTTAAGTAGGATAGATAAGGAAACAATGGGTAGCTACCCCTTGTTTCCAGAGATATTTATTTTTTAAGGAATAAAACTTGACAAAAGAAGAAATTATAGATTTTTATAAACATTCTACAACAGAAGAGTTAATTGGCAAAGCAAAAGAAATTTGTTCGGTTAAATATGATAATAAAGTTTTTTTGCGAGGATTAATTGAATTTTCTAATTATTGCGATAAGGATTGTCTTTATTGTGGAATAAGAAATGCTAATGCCAATGTTCATCGTTATAGACTTACAGAAAAAGAGATAATTGATACAGTAAAACTTGGTTATGATAAAAATCTAAAAACATTCGTATTGCAAAGTGGTGAAGATGATTATTTTACTAACAAAAAATTATGCTATATAATAGAAGAAATTAAAAAAATCACAAATAACGAGGTTGCATTAACTTTAAGTTGTGGGATAAAAACAAAAAAACAATATCAAGAAATTAAAGATGCTGGTTGTGATAGATATTTAATTCGTTTTGAAACATCAGATGAAAAACTGCATTCTTATTTGAGAAATGGCATAAGTCTAAAAAGAAGATTGCAAGCCCTAAATGATTTGAAAGAACTTGGCTTTGAGGTTGGGTCTGGTTTTATGGTTGGGCTACCTAATGAGACAGAGCAAATTAGGATAAATAATGCTTTACTTTGCTATGATTTGGGGCTTGATATGATTGGCATAGGTCCTTTTATCCCACATCCTGAAACACCGCTAAAAGATTCGATACAGGAGTCTATCGAGCTTACTATAAGAATGACTGCTTTATTAAGAATGCTACTACCAGATGCAAATATTCCTGCAACAACTGCGGCTGGCACTCTGTCCCCAATAGGTAGAGAAAAAATGCTTGAGGCAGGGGCGAATGTTTTGATGCCAAATATTACTCCAACGACTTATAAAAAAGATTATTTACTTTATCCAAATAAAATTTGTCTTGATGAAACTGGTTTTGAGTGCATAGGCTGTCTTTCTGGAAGGGTAGGGACTGTTGGTAAAAAACTTTCATTTGAACGAGGAGATTCGTTAAGTTTTTTGAGTAGAAAAGATTATTCTGGAAACAATGGGTAGTTACTCATTGTATTCTTCTGATTTTTATCAATTAATTTCGTTTTTTTTAATTATATTGAGTAAACTCTGAAATTTTAATGTAAAAGTATTTTCTGCAAAATCACAGTCTTTAATTTGGATTAGATCCCCCCTTTTTAGTGAAAGAAAGTCTTCGTAGTGAGAAAAATCTTTGTCTGACTTTAAAGTAAACTTCCCATTTTTGCCACAGATAAAAAATCTAATTTTACCACTTTTTGATAACATAGGATCAGATATGATTCTAAAAATATCCTCTGCTTCCGCTGTTTCTTTTTTTATTACAAGGAATGACATTTTTAACATATCTTTTTTTAGATTAATTTTATTTGCAATTTGTTCTACTATTTTTGGAGGTGTCCAGTTAAAATCAGTATGACAGGATAGAGTTTCTTTATCAACAATGTTACAGTAATTTTTATTTATACAAGGAGTTAGAATATAAAAACCTTTTTCTACTAATTGATTTCTAAGTAAAATCAAGTCTTTTGTAGTATTATGCAATGCTGGCTCAATAATTATAATAATACCGTCTTTATTTAGAATATTTCCTATTTTTTCGACTAAATTGACTCTTTTTGCTATTTTATCAGGATCATTTTTCCAAAGTTCGTTTATAATATGACCAAAAGTGACGACGTCAAATTTACCAGATGGAATATCCATATCATTTTGCCCATCCCAAAGTTTTGTAAAAATCTTTTGATTGGTAAAAGAAGAAAGTTTTGAAACAAAATCTAAAGCATTGTTACTATTATCAAGTGAAAAAATATTTCTTACCCCAATATCAGCTAATGCAAAACTGAGAGGTCCTGGTCCACAACCAAAATCAATAGCACTTTTTTTATTTACATCAACATCAAGTAATATAAATCTTAATTGCATGTAAGAAATAATCCAATAAAAAAGTAAATATCCATACAAAAAATTTTTGTTATTCAAATACTTTGTTCCAACGAGTTCTCGTTTTTCTGTTAGACCAGCCGATATTTGTTTTACATAATTAGAAATTATATTTAGCTCATCATTAGTAAGTTTATCTTCAGGGAATTTAATATTTTTTTTGCCATCTCTCCACAATTCAAGAATGGTTTTTATCCATTTGGAAATATCTTTTTTTATTTTATCCATAACACAGATTAGCACAAATTGTTTCAGATTATCACGAATTATATAGCAATCAATGATAATATTGTTATAAATTAAAAAAATAATATTGACAAGAAAAATTTATTTTTATATATTTAACTTAATGATGGTCTGTTCGTCTAGTGGTTAGGACGGGTGATTCTCAGTCATCAAACAAGGGTTCGATCCCCTTACGGACTGATAAAGGCAATTGCTTTAATTGTTTAAAGTAATTGCTTTTTTTTATTTAAACAATATTCTAATTTTTTCTATAATATTGTTTATTTCAATCTCATCAAGTTTCTTTCCACAGGATAAAAAATAAGGTAGTAGTAAAGAATTATCTTTTTTTATGTAGTTTGTTATAGCCTCTACAAAGTCATTTTTTGTAATTTGTGGTTTACAGAAATCAAGTTTTTTTGGTTTTATTTGTGGAATATTTTTTAAAAATTGCTCTATCGAATCTACTTTTTTAAAATTAACAAAAGGAGAAGTTGATATAGTAAAAACTTCATCATTTACAGAGTTAGAATACTCATTTAGTAAAGAACTAGCAGACCATGAGTCAATTTTTTTGATAGTGTTGTTTTTATAAAATAAATTAGCATCAATTTGTTCTTCTGTATTAAAATAATTTGAGTTTATATTTTTATATAAAGAAATGTAAGAACCATTAGAATAATTTTTATTTTTAAAGTAAGCAAAATCTATACCAGATGTTAAAATTGGAACTTCATCAAAATAAATTTTAAAAAAGTCAATTATACTTCCTCCTATATTTCTTGAGTCTGATGGAAGAAACACTGGATTAAAATTAATTGATTTAAAAAAATTGATAAAAGGATGGTTTGAAAATAACATTGTTTGCTTAATTTGTTTCAATCTAACTGGTGAACAAAAATCAGAAAATAATCTAAAAGTATAATTATTTCCAACAAAATGTAGGTGAGAATAATTTTGTGCATCAAAAGTAAAAACAGAGTCTGGAATAATCTTATGTTTAATTAAAATCTGAAAAGCAGTATCTGCACTTGCTATATGAAAAAATTGCCTATATTTTTTAATTTGAGTTAGATTTTCATCTAAAGAAGGACCTGCACCTATAATTAATAAAGGTTTTTCTATAAAAAGTGGACTAAAATCAAAATTATTCTCAAAAAGATATAAAATGTTTTTGAGAATATTTTTTTGCCAAATTTTGCCAAATTTTTTTTGTGTATTTATATCGAGTAAAATTGGATTTAGATTTTCTTTTAAGTATTTAATTGTGTCTAAAATTTCTTCTTTAAAAATATTTTGTGAAATAGGATGGATTAATAAAAAATAGTTTTTATATTCAAAAAAGTCAAAATATTCTAATATATCTTCTTTCAATATGATTTTAAGGTTATTATTAAAAAAAAATGACAAATCTATCTTTTCTAATATTAAATATAATAAATTCAAGTCTTCTGGTATTACAATTATCTTTTTGCCACTTTTACAGTAATTTACAAGATGATACCCAGCCCCAAATCCAATTGCTATACAAATAGTATCTTTTTCATTACTAAAAGTAACTTTATCTCCGTCTTTTAATGGGAAATAAGTAGAATGCAAAGAAATGTTATTAAAAATAGGTACAAATAAGTTGTCTTTTGAGATTTTAAAGTCTAATTTAAAGTCTAATTTATTTTTTTCTATTTTATTTAATTGT
>MIAN01000078.1 GCA_001829125.1 Spirochaetes bacterium GWB1_27_13
ATTTCTCAAAATATTTGTAATAGATTAACAAAATTTTCTACTTTAATTATATAGAGAGCAATTTTTTTTACAAACTATATTTAATTTAGGAGATTTTTTATGAAAAAAGTTTATTCTATTATTTTAATAGGCATCACAATTTTAATTTGTATTTTTGAATCAGGTTGTCCACAAACCATAATGGAATCAGAAACTACTATTGAAGAAGAAAATATTCTCACAGAAGAAACTACTACTACAATTTCTGAAGAAAATATTTATGAAACCACAACAACTACCAATCAAGTAGAAACTATCACGCCAATTAAAAAGTCAACAACGACTACAATTGCCAATAATACTACAACAACATTGAAAGCAACAACGACTTCGATAAAAATCGTAACGACAACTTCTACTACAACTACAATTTCAAAAACCACCACAACAACTTTAAATGTTGTAACAACTTTGGTAAAAATTGCTACGACGACAACTTTGCCATTTTTTATTACAACAACAAGCACTAATCATGTAACAGCAACAACAATTCTAAAAACTACGACGACAACTTTACCATTATTTATTACAACAACAAGTACTAATCATGTAACAGCAACGACAATTTTGCCAACTACAACTACATCTCTAAAAACCACAACGACAAGTTTAATTCCATCAACTACTACAACCACAATGTTTAAAGAAACTTGTACATCTATAAACAAAATATCAACAACAACGAGTTTGGCAAGTTCAATAACTACAACAACATCAACTACCACGACGACAATTGGCTATCCTACAACATCTACTACTTCAAGCACAACAACAACAATTTTTGTTTGTCCCACCACAACTATACAAGAAATTGTAACACTCCCTACAATAACTTCTATCGAGCCAACAACAACATCGATACCAGCGGTTACGACAACAACCTTTTTAGAATCAACTACTATTACAACTATTTATGAAGTACCAGCAACAACCACCACAACTATTTTTATAGAACCAGAGCCATTGCCAGAACCATCTACCACGACAACGACAATTTTTGTACCAAATACAGGTAATTTAATTTTAAATGATTCTTTTGAAGAACTTGACGAAAATCAAAAATTAAAAAACTGGAATGTTTTAACTACTGGAACATTCGCATTAACTGAATTAGAATATTTTGAGGGAAGTAAAGCTGGTTTTTTTACAAGTCTAACAAGTATTATAAGCGGAAGAGAAATCCAGTCAAATATCTTTGAAATTGATAAAACAAAAAACATAAATATAAGTGGCTACTTCAAAACCTTACAAGACAAAGCAAATACAAAAATTGGATTTAAAATTTACTTTTTTGAAGACATTGAAGGTAAAATTCCTGCAAGTGTCGAATTTTCCTACCAAGCAGCTGCAAGTCTAAACGCATCAAATGTTTGGGAAGAAAAAAAATGGACTAAACTAGCTAATTCCATTCCAGAAAACGCAAAATACGCAAAAATCAGTATCCGCTTTATGTATGTAGCAGGAATAGGCACTAATAAAGATAATGTGTATGTTGATAAAATTAATGTTAGTAATGAGTGATAATAATTTTTTTAGTTTTGATTACAGGGGAGATAATTTTCTCCCCATAAATTATGTGACAAACCAAATCTCCTACTTAAAACCATGCTTAAAAAAATCATCTTTTATTATATTTTCATCTTGTGAGGAGATTAAATTTTTCATTTCCTCTTCTTTAAATTCCATTTCTTCTGGTAGTCCAAGATAGATTACTCCCAAAAGAGTATTTTTATTATCAAAAATTGGTTTGTACAATGCAACATACCATCTATTTACAACAAAGGCTCTTCCGTAATAATCTTTTCCATCTATCATTGATTTATAAATAGGGTTATCTTGGGTAATTATTGTACCAATCGCTCTTGTTTCATCAAAATTTTTAACAGTTGTAGCAACCCTAATTAATTGATTTTCTGCATGTTGAAAAACTGTTACAGATGAATTAGTTCGTTTAGAAATCTTATCAACAAATCCTTCATTTTTTGTTACTACTGTTTTTCCGATTAATAACTCTGGTATTTTAAAATCACGAACTTGAATAATTTTTGAGCCAATAGAAAAGAAAGAGCCAAATTCAGCAAGAAGTCTTTCAACTTCACTAAGTTTTGCTTTTAATATTTCTTCTATATGAGATTGATTTTCCTTAATCTTATCTGAACGAGTATCAAATTGTCCTACAAATTTTTGTAACTCAATTGTTTGATTAACAAAATCATTCATTGCATTTGTAACATTATCTGTTTGTACTAAATTTGCCTGTGCTATTTCAGATATATGATTTACAGCTTTTAGAATATCTCCTGAACTTATTTTTACCTTATGGCTTTCTTCTGTTATATTTTTAACGAGGTCTGTAATTAATTCATTTGATACAGAAATATCTTTTAGAATATGTGTAGTTTTAGTAGAATAAACAACACCATTTCTTATTATGTTATTATTATTCGTTATAAGCTCTTGGATTTTATTTGCAGCATCTGTTGATTTTTCTGCAAGTTTCCTAATTTCACCAGCAACTATACTAAAACCTCTACCTGCTTCACCAGCCCTCGCTGACTCAATTGTAGCGTTTAATGAAAGAAGGTTTGTCTGTTCTGCAATGTCGTTTATCATATTAACGATTTCTGATATTTCTTTCGAGCTATCTTCTATTTTAACCATCTCTGTTTCGAGTTTTTGCATAGAATCCATACCTACTTGTGCTCTTTTTAACGCTTGAGTTGTATAAGTACTTGCTTGCTCTGATTCCCTTGCTATAACTTCAAGCATTTTATTTAAATTTTCAAAACTATTTACAGTTTCTTCAACTGTGGAAGCCTGAGAATTTGCAGAATCAACAACAATTTGTGTAGATTTAAAAAGTATTCTTAAATTATTTGTCATTATAATTATTGCTATATATACTTTTTGAATAAGACTCTTTAGAGTTTCTACTGTATCACTAAAAGATTTTGCGAGATCATTAAACTCGTCTTTTGTGTTAGTATCAAATGTGATAGTTAAATCTCCTTTTTTGATAAACTCAGTCTTTTTTTGCATCTCAAAAATAGGCTTTATAATCAATCTATTAATAATAGTACTTAAAATAATAAGTAAAATAAAAGAGATGATAAAAATAAAAAGTATAGGAAATCCAAATTTGATTTTTTGAATATTTATTTCTTTTATATCAATGTCAACTCCAATAACTGCAATTGGTTTATTTTCGCTCATAACTGGCACAAAACCAGATTTATAAGTTCCCCATTTATCAGTAATTGCTTTTTTTGTGAGAATAGTTTTACCAGTTTTAAAACAGTCTATCATTTCTTGTGGAATATCATCATAAACTTTAAATAAGCTGTCATTAGATGCATTTACTATATCAGCAGTAGATTCTCCTGTATCAAAGTAGAATGCGTATTTTCCATCATTATTTGGTGCTACTATATAAATATAAGTTAAATCTAAGTTAGATTGAAGTTTTCTTAACTTATTCCACAGAGGTCTATAAAAATCATTATCATAAGAAGTATTATTTAATAGTGTTTTTGTAGTATCCTCGTCTATAAAAGTTTCGAGACTCGATAAAGCATTTGTTCGCCTTATTTCGATAACTTTATCCATAGCACTATTTAATTGATAGAATGATAGTATCGAAGAAAATAGAGCAATAATTAAAATTCCTGTTAAAAAAGAAATATTTATTTTGTATTTAATTCCAAATGTCTTTGATTTTTTGTTTTTCATTAATAAACCTATCTAAAAAAATTTGTTTTATTAATTATTGGTTTTTTTTCGTTATTCTTTAACTTTTTTTATCAATATTTGTTTTTTATAATTGACATAATATTCTTTTTAAATTATATTAAGATTTATGCTATTAGATTATAAAAATGATATTTATGAATTAAGAGATACTTGCAAAAAGTATGTTTTATACATCAATATAGGAAAAAACAAAGAAGAAATTAGTCAACTCGAAGAAAAGACAAAAAGCCCAGATTTTTGGAATGATCAAAATACAGCTAACAGAATAATTAAAAAAATTAATAACATTAGAAAAAGAATAGAGCCATGGGAAGAATTTTCTAAAGAAATAGATGATTTAGTTGTTTTATATGAAATGGCTTGTGAAGAAGATGCTGCAAGCTATGAAACTGAAATTCAAACTCTAATAAAGGAATACAAAAATAAGTTAGAAAAGTTAGAGTTTATGGAATTACTTTCCGAAGAGAATGACAAGTGCGATGCTATTTTAAATATTCACCCAGGAGCAGGTGGGACAGAAGCTTGCGATTGGGCATCAATGCTTTATAGAATGTACACTAGATGGGCGGAGTCAAGAGGTTTTAAAATTGAGATAATGGATTGGCTTCCAGGTGATGAGGCTGGAGTTAAAAATGTTACTCTTTTAATACAAGGTGACTATGCTTTTGGTTATTTAAAATATGAGTCTGGTATTCATAGACTTGTTCGTATTTCTCCATTTGACTCAAATGCAAGAAGGCATACTTCTTTTGCCTCAGTTTATGTTACCCCAGATATTGAAGATAATGTTGAGATTGACATAAAACCAGAAGATTTAAAAATTGATACTTTTAGAGCTGGCGGTGCTGGTGGACAAAATGTAAATAAAGTAGAAACTGCTGTTAGGATTACGCATATTTCAAGTGGAATAATTGTAGCCTGTCAGAATGAGCGATCTCAATTAAAAAATAAAAATTTAGCAATGAAAATGTTAAAATCTAAGCTTTATGACTATTATAAAAAAATACAGGATGCCGAGAAAGAAAAGGATAACCCAGAGAAAAAAGCTATTGAATGGGGAAGCCAGATTAGAAGTTATGTTTTTCAACCTTATACTATGGTTAAAGATCATAGAACTAAAGTAGAAATTGGCAATATCCAAGCTGTAATGGATGGGGATATTGATACATTTATAAATGAAGAATTAAAAATATTGACTTTAAAAAGAAATAATTAATTTTTTCTTGCAAAATATTAAACTTATGTTTAAAATGTATATGTAAGAGTTTGTATAAAAAATAAAAATAGTTATTATTTTTATAGACGGTAAGTCAAAAATTATATATGGGATAATTTATGGGTGCAAGAGTTTTAATTGTAGATGATCTAGCATTTATCAAATTAATTATTAGAGATACTCTCGAAAAAACTGGCTTTGATGTAGCTGGTGAGGCTTCTAATGGAATTGAGGCTGTCGAAATGTACAAAAGACTCAAACCAGACATAGTGCTTATGGATATTACTATGCCGAGAATGGATGGTATTCAAGCTCTTCAAGAAATAATGAAAACAGATAGTGCTGCCAAAGTAATTATGTGCTCTGCACTTGGGCAACAGAAATTGATAATTCAATCAATTCAGCTTGGAGCAAAGGATTTTATTGTTAAACCTTTTAAACCAGAACGAATTGTTGGAGCAATAAAAAAAGCATTGAATATGCCTTAATTTTGAGTATTTTTAATGATAAAAAAAATAATTCTTCTTTTCTTTTTTTTGTTTCTTTTAAGTTATATCTATTCTATCGATATTCAACCAGAATTTATAAAAAGATCGGACTCTGTTGTATTAAAAGAGTTATTTTCTATAAATATTGGAATAATGAATTTAAAAAATATAGGTAAAATTCAAAATGTAAATCCAGTGGATAGTCAAAATGCTGTGAACTCTTTAAAAAACATTCTTGATACAGTACCTTCTATAAAATTATCAAAAAAAAATGCGGTAGATAAAGCTATAAGACTTTTTAAATCTAAACTTTCTGATGCAGAAAAAGCCAAATTAGACTTTTTAGAAAGAAAAATATTTTATTCTTCCAATGATATTGATTCCTCATATATTTATCAGTTTTTTTTAGAGTTGCAAAAAAATGCAACATTCTCTCCGATTGCAAAGCAGTGGTTTGAAAATTTTACTAATCCTTTTTATATTCTAAATAATTCAAAACCCTTTGATTTTATCTATCAAGACGACAAAACAATCTCTGAGTCCAAAAAAATAAACGATAAAGACTCAACTGGGCTTGATTTTTTGTTTTCTGGAACAGTAGAAAAAATTGAAAATCTTTATTTTATAACTTTTTATGTGTATTCTTATTTAGAAAATAAAAGAATAAAAGAATTTTCTATTATTTCTGACTCTGAAAATCTTACAAGTAAGATAAATGATAAAATGAAAGATATTATACCCGAAATATTTTTGGTAAATTATGGGACTCTGACAATAGATACAGAAGATGCTGAAACAGGAATTTATCTTGATTCTAATTATATTGGTAAGAAAAATGAAAAGATAAATTTTATTGTACCTGGGAAATATGTCCTTTCTGTAAAAAAAGAAAATTATGAAGAAAAATTTCAAAACATTGAAATCGCTAATTTTGAAAACAAAGTTATAAAAATTAAGGTTGATAATGAAAAAAAATTACAAGTTGTAAATTTTTATATAGAGCCTCTTGGTACAAAAATTTTTATAAATTCTGTGTTTCAAGGAAAAACTCCTTTTAAAAAGGCTTTTCCTGTTGGTAATTATATAATTTCTGCTAAAAATGATTTGTATCAAAATTATAGATATTTTCTCTCGATAGATGAAGTAAAAGACTCTGAAATTACAGTTGTTTTTCATTTGTTGACAAAGGATGTAAGGTCGTTTTTTAAATTAAAGAAAACATTATACTATGTAGCTTTTTGGAATTTTACTTTCTCCCTTGTTTGTGTTGTTCCTTCTATTATTTTTGCAATGTACTACTTTTATCAATTTGGTTCTGCACAAAACAATTATGGCTCAGGTTATATTTCAACAGAGGAGGGGGCAAGAAATCTCTCTATAAGAGATGTTACTTATGGATTGTCGTGGGCTTTTAGTATTTATTCGATTTTGAGCGTGGGTTGGCTTTTTTTTACATTAGCCGATTATCTTTCAGTAAAAGACAAACAAGATTTTATACCTATTTTAGAATACTATAAAAACAAAGAAGGTGAAGAAGGTCTTACTATTGGAGCTGGTTTTAGACTTAGGTGATATTAAACTACAAGGAATCCTTAGGGGGTGTCCCTAAGAACTCACTTTCTTATTATTTTTATCCTCATTTAAATAATTTACCTGTAAGTATTTTTTTTCTTCATCGAGAATTTTTTCATCAATAACTTTAGAACCAAATGAAGTATAGAGAGGTTTAAATCGTTCTATTGATGTAGAGTAGAGACAGTCAAAATTTCTATTTTTTAACTCATTGCCCAAAAATCCAAGTAGGTCTATAAAAATATAAAAAAAATCCCCTGTTAGTTTGTCTGTTTTGTATAGACTCAAAACTTCACATATTTTTTTGTTTTTGCTTTCTAAGGGTTTAGAAAATCCAACTTTTTCAAATTGCATTAAATTATTTTGATTTATATTAACAGCGGCTGCCGCAATAAGCCGATTATTTTTCTTTACTGCAAATATTAATTGGTCTTTATAAGGAATTTCTGATTGAAATCTACAATTATCTATTATTTTATAATGTTTACATATCCAATAATTAGGATTTATTTTATTAAAAGCAGTAAACATTTCTTTTTCGTACTCAATAATATCTTCTTCATCTGTTAAAATACAAAATTCATATCCCTTTTGCATAATTTAATCCTTTTTATTCTATATCAAAAGTTTTGAAACTACTATATATACTAGCAAATGTAGCACTTATTTATTATTTAGCATAAAAACACTTATTTTTTTAACAAATTTTCTTGTTTTAGTAGAATAGTGATATTGTCGACAAGTTTTATTAGGTGATCTAATACCTTTTCTGTAAATAAATTTTTAAATAAATCATTGATATTTGTTTCAAAATTGACTGGCATTTTGCTACATTTATTTTTAACAAAATTAACAAGTTTTTTTTCACCAGGATTAGGTATTTCATTAATCGCAAACAATACATCAAAATAACTTGCTAAAAATGCAGCAACTCTATGATTTATACTAACAAAATCCTTTCGGTTTAACGCCAATTCGATTTGATTATAATAAGAAGAAAGAATGTCTTTTAATAGAGGGTAATTTTTTGCAACTATATTTTCTTTTAATTTTTCTGGATATTTTAAATCATATTTGGTCTGCAAATTTTTGAGTCTACCATTTTTATCAAATAATATTTTTGAATTTTTGAAATTATCCCAAAAACAAGTTGTATAACCAACCCAGCTTTCACATCTAATTAGAGTTCGTTCTAATTGATCTGCTATCCATTCTACTGATCTATACATTATTTCCATCTTTAATTCACTATTAGTAATTTTAAAACAGTCCTCTGTCTCCCAAAATTGATTACTTAATTCTTTATAACTTGCAATTTTGTCAATAACTTTTTCTTTTTTAGAAATAGGTAAATCTTTAGTTAGATAAACATATAAATCTATATCAGAATATTGATCTGAAGTTTGCGAAGTTGTAGAGCCAGCAAGTAAAATACCTTCAACCTCTTCAAATTTACTAAAATTTGTTACGATATGTTCAATTAATTGATTGTTATCAGTCACTTAATTATCCTTAATTACTTTAAATCTCCTCACAGTTTAGCAAAAATTTAGATAAATACAAAGTAAAATTTGTTATTTACTCATAACATTTCTACAAAAGCAATGAGGATACTCTGACAAATTTTTAGAGTGTCTTTCAGTGAGAGACTTTTTAACAATTTTTAGTCAAAATAATTTTTTTAAATTATTATAAAATTTTATAGTTAAAGGTAACTCAAAATTTAGGTTAATAAATTATTTTTATTTCAAAAGCATTTCTATATCAGAAACAAGTTCTTCTGGTTTAACTGATGGAGCATATTTTTTAAATATAGTTCCGTCCTTTTTTATTAGAAATTTGGTAAAATTCCACTTAATATTGTCACTAAAGAACCCTCTTGTCTTTTTTCTAAGAAATTTGTACAAAGGAGCTGCATTATCACCGTTTACATCAATTTTTGCAAAAAGTGGAAATGTAACATTGTACTTTAATGAACAAAAATTTTTTATCTCTTCTTCGTTACCAGGCTCTTGATTCATAAATTGATTACTCGGAAATCCAAGAATTTCAAACCCTGTATCTTTATATTTTTTATAAAGAGCCTCAAGACCAGTATATTGAGGTGTAAAACCACATTTTGATGCTACATTTACTATAAGAAGCACCTTTCCTTTGTATTTATCAAGACTAATTTCTTGTTTATCGATAGTTAAAACTTTAAATCCATAAACTGTTTCCATAAATGTTTCTCCTTTTTTATCATTTGCAAAAAGCGATGTACAAAAAATAAATATAATAACTAATATAGTACAATTTTTCATAACATTCTCCCACATTCATTATTTTTAATAAGTTATTTAATATAAATAGAATAATTTGAATGCTTTTCATATATGATAATCTAAATAATAATTTTTTTCCACTTTTTTTTTACATTTTTTAAATTTAAAGTATAATTTTATATTATAAAAATTTTACAAAAATATACCAACTTTTAATCAACAAATTCTATTAAGTCTAATAAAATTTGGACGAAGAATATACAAAAGAGCTAAACTAGGAATATTTTTAATGAAAACTAAAATTTTAATTGTATTTTTATTTATAAATTGTTTTCTTTTTTCGGAACAACAAAAAGATGAGCCAAGTTGGGTTTATCTAAAAAAAGCAGAAAATTTAAAAGAGCAGGGCGAATATGCACTTGCAGTTATAGAAGCAAGGAAAGCAAAACAAATTTTTGTTATGGAGAAAATAGAGAATCTTTATGAAAAACTAAGAGAAGAAGAGAAAGATAAAACAAATTATGAATTAAAAAAGATTATTGAAGAAAAAAGATTAGAATTAATGCAAAATGACAATTATCCGCAGTATCATGAGATTATGGCGGATTTATATGTTTTGACAAATTTTTTATCAGAAGCAGAAAGAGAATATAAAATTGCAATTGACCAAAAAAAATATTTTGACTATCCTCAAAAATTACTTGAAATTAAATATAAATTAGCGTCTGTTTACGAACAACAATTAAATTACGATCTTGCTGATATTACTTATAGAGAAATTGTTATTGATTATTTTAAAAAGAAAAAAAACGATTTTTGGGATAGAATTAGATTTAACATAAAACAGGATATTAGTTTAGTGCATACTTTTAGGATTTATAGAGTTGATGGAATAGAATATTTGAAAGCATTGTATAAAATTGGGAAGCGTGCAAGTTTAATTCAAAAAAAAGAAGAAGCGTTATTTTTTATTGCTAATGCTGGCATTGTTTGGATGACTTATTATAGTAATTTGATAAAAAAAGAAAAATATGATTTTCAATATGCTTCTCCTGTTGACTTTATAAATTATGTAACCAAAAAGAATATTGGTGAATATATTTCTGAGAAAGATTATCTAATTGACGAAATTATGTTTTTTATTGGATATTTAGAACTTCTTTACAATGAAGATGATATTGCAAAGCATTATTTTGACCTTGCAATAATGTTTAGTAAAGGAACGAAAAGAGAGAATGAAATTAAAAGTAGAATTGACTACTTTAAAAGAGATAGAAATCATATTTTAAGTTACGAAGAATTAATTGATTAACGCAAATGTCTAATCGGATTTTGTATAAATTTACAATTTGGAAGGTTTAATGAAAAAGAATATTTTGTTACTTATTTTATCATCTACACTTATAACGCTTTCGCTATTTTGTTCGTTTCTTTTGGTTGATGATTTATTTTTATTAAACAAATTTTTTGGAAGTTTTTCCAACTCTTCTAACAATTTTTTTGTAGAAAAATTCGGTTCTTTTGGATTTTTAACATTGAGTTTTTTTCTAATTTTAGGAATAAGTTTGGTTATACCATTCAAATTTTTTAGTAAAATAGTATCTGTCTCTGGATATTTTTTACTAGTAGCTTTTTTTATTTCTTTTTTTACGATTGTAAAGATAAATGGCGTTTATTCAGGTACTGTTGGTGTTAGGCTTGCAAAAATGTTTACTAAATTTGGTGGTTTGAGTTTTTTGATACATTTTTTATGGTTTTTTCTTTCGATCTTTTTGATATTGTTTCCTTTTAGAAAAATAATTTCAAATATAATTATTCTTATAACATCATTTTTTAATAAATCTATCGAAGCACCAAAAAAACAAAGAAAAGAAGTGATAAAAAACGAAAAAGTTGTCTTTGAAAACATTCCACCAAAACAAAAGCATGAGAAAAAATCGAGTGTTCCGTTTTTATCAAAAGTTGTTTACGAAAACACAAATAATAGGCTTGAAATTCCGATATTCTCAAATAACGAAAAGATAAAAAAATTCAAACTAAAAGATAATGAAATCCAAGAAGAAAAATATGAAGAAGTTGACACATTCTCAGAAATACCAATAAAAGAAGAAGCAGAGGAAAAAAAAGACCTTTCTAACGAAGAAAAATATTTTCAAAAAATAAAAGAAAGTTGGCCATCTCATTGGAAAAATGCCATATTAAAAGAAGAAAAAAATTTATCCTCTGAAAATATGGAAGATAATTATACTCAAAGAGAAAATTTGGTCGAATTAGAAGTTATTGATGAAGATGACTATATTGAAACCTCGTTAAATTTAATCGAAGAAAAAAGACTTCAATTCTTGGGGATCGAGGCTCTCCAAAAACAAACAGAAGATATTGAAGAACTTAGTGATATAGAAGAAGCTAATCTCGATGAATACCAAGAAAATAATCCTCAATATGAAGATTTGGAAGAAATAGAGGAAAATAGCGAGCCTATAAATAATTATTTTCCCCAAAAAGTAAATTTTAAAACTAATTTTATATTAGAAGAGGACACAAAAGAAAAAATCTTTTTACCAAAAAGTGATATTCTTACAAATGCAGAAATAAAAAACTTTGCAAATTTATTTAAGGCTGAAGAAAGAGAATCTGCTATTATACTTGAACAAACTTTGCTTGAGTTTGGAATAAAAGCTGATGTTTGTGAAATAATACATGGTCCTGTTGTAACTTTGTTTAAATTAATACCAGCTCCTGGCGTAAAACTCTCACGAATAGAGGGGTTGTCAACAAACCTTGCTCTACGACTTGCAGCACAATCTATTAGAATAATTGCTCCAATTCCAGGTGAAAAAGTTGTTGGTATAGAAATACCTAATCGAAAAAGAGAGTTGGTGAGTTTTAAAGAAATTGCCAATAGTGAAGAGTTTATCGAATCAAAGTATAATATTCCAATAGGGCTTGGTAAAGATATTTACGGTAAAATCATAGTAGTTGATTTGTATAAAATGCCTCATATTTTAATAGCAGGGGCAACAGGTTCTGGTAAGTCTGTTTGCGTAAACTGTTTTTTGTGTTCAATACTTTTTTCAAAAACACCAGAAGACTTGAAACTTTTATTGATTGATCCAAAAATCGTTGAACTCAAGCCTTACAATAACATTCCACACTTACTCACACCTGTAATTACTGAGTCAAAAGAGGCTCTCAATGGTTTAAAATACCTTTTGTATGAAATGGAAAGGCGATATTCGTTACTCGATGAGATGGGAGTTAGAGACATTGTTGATTATCAAAAAGCAAGGCATACCAAAAAGACTCATCTTGAACATCTTCCTTTTATAGTTGCTTTTGTCGATGAGTTTGCTGATCTTATGACGACATCAGGAAAAGAAGCAGAAATTTTATTTGCTCGTCTTGCAGCAAAAGCAAGAGCCGTTGGTATTCTACTTGTTTTAGCGACTCAACGACCTTCTGCTGATGTAATTACTGGTTTAATTAAGGCGAATGTTCCTGCTCGTATTGCGTTTCAAGTAATTTCTTTACAAGACAGTAGAATAATCTTAGATCAAAAAGGTGCTGAAAAATTACTCGGACAAGGCGATATGCTTTATCTCAGTCCAAGTCAACCATTTCCTATTAGATTGCAAGGAGCGTTTTTGAGTAAAGAAGAAGTTGATTCAATTGCAGACCACTGGAAAAATATATCAGCTCCTCAATACATTGATATAAATGAATTAATTGGCATTGCAGAAGAGGAAGAGGACGAAGATTTTAATTTTGATGGAGAAAATAAAGACCCTCTTTTTGATCAAGCAATGGAAATTGTTTATCAGACAAAAAAAGCATCTGCCTCGTATTTACAAAGGCGACTTAACATCGGCTACAATAGAGCTGCAAGAATGGTTGAAGAAATGGAAACTCGTGGGATTGTAGGACCTCAACGAGGTGCAAAAGCAAGAGAAGTCATAGGACTTATGTCTGATCGGTAGGAATAAATTACAACCACTACATTAAAAGCCTTTAGATTAATATAAGTTTTAAAACACGAAATTTCACAAAGAAGTATAACAAAAATAAGTTTTTTCTTTTTTCGCTTTTTTCAATCAAATTTTTGTGGATTTCGTGTATTCTTCGCATTAAGCTTTTCCTATTGATTGAAAATATAAAAACTTTAAACAAACCAATCTTAATTTTCTATATTTAATTACTTACAATTAATTATTATTTTTTTAAAAAAATAAAAGAGATGTTTTATTAAAAAAATCAAAAGATTTTAGAATTTTGAACGATTTATTTTTTGATTAAAACATTTGAAAAGTATTTTTAAATTTATAAGGAGAATAGAATGAAAAAGAGCATTAGTTTTATTTTATTGATTTTATTTTTATTTTCATGTGCGATTGATAAACCATTGGATAGCACAACGACAAGTAGTTTAATTTCTACAACTTCTACTGTTATTACGACAACGAGTAGTTCTACTTCGACGAGTATCTCCACTTCGACAAGCAGTTCTACTTCTACAACTACTATTCCAACTGGGTATCAGTTTAAAGTTTTATATGATGCTACATCGGATACATTAAAGGATGTAACCACAGACTCGATAAGAACAAAAAATTCTCAAGTAAATTATGATGATGTTAATACATTTATCACACAGCTTGAAGCAATAAATAATCTTACAGAGCGAGCAAAATATGTTACAGATAATTATGATAATCTGGTAAAAGATAAAAATTTCCCAGCAGTTAAAGATGGAAATGTAATATTTATTTATAAAGGAGCAAAAGATACAGATATAATTAATCTTGCAGGAGATATGACAACATGGTCAGCAAATATTAGGTTTACAGTTGTTCAGGGGACAGATTTTGCATATACAAAAGCTACGTATCCAGAAGATGCAAGATTAGATTATAAGATAGTAATTAATTCTAAGGATTGGATACTTGATCCGTTAAATGGAAATCAATGTTCTGGCGGCTATGGACCAAATAGTGAATTGATAATGAATAAATATCCAGATCATCCTGAACATAAATACAATACTTCTATTTCTCATGGTAAACTTGAAGCCAAAATGATGAAATCATATCTTAAAGAAATAATAGACCCAGAAGCAAATCCTACGGTTTATTTAACAACAGAAAAAATTAGAAATATTTGGGTTTATCTTCCACACAACTACAATAAATCAAATAATTATCATTATGTATATTTTACCGATGGGCATGAATATATTCAACTTGGGAAAGCTGTAAATACCCTTGATTATATGATTGCAAATAATATAATTCCTCCAGTAATAGCAGTGTTTATTGACCCTATTCAGGGAGTTCCATTATGTAAATATTATCAGGATGATACAAATTATAGAAGTCAGGAGATGACTGCTGGTGCACAAGAGACATATAGACAGAATTTAATTGATGAG
Source organism: Spirochaetes bacterium GWB1_27_13 (assembly GCA_001829125.1). Lineage (GTDB taxonomy): Bacteria > Spirochaetota > GWE2-31-10 > GWE2-31-10 > MWDO01 > GWC1-27-15. Next base: position 14,755 of record MIAN01000078.1, read on the forward strand.
ATCATACCAGCAATCGAATCTAACTATTCTGAATCCAAAATAGCATTAGATAGAACTTTAGTAGGATATTCTTTAGCAGCATATTTTGCAATATATACATCAATTTTGAATAAGGGAGTGTTTAAAAATATTATTATGCAATCTGGAGGTGGAACTAGTTTAACTAACTATCAAAATACGTTTCCTATTCCATCAAGATATTATTTAGTAATAGGTAACTACTGCCCTGCATTCGATGGAATGAATAATTTGTATGCAAGTTTTCAAACTGACTGCGATGGAATTACAAAATTTGTCTCACCTCAAGGGCATAGTTGGGGATTTTGGAGAGACACAATTGGTGACGGATTAAAATATTTATTAAACTAAAGGAATAAAGATGAAAAGAATATTTTTCTTATTTAAATATCGCGATTTGTTTGATAATTGATGTATGAGAAACGGTAAACTAGTTGTTAATAAACTCAACTTGCTTGAGTATATACTTAAACGCTTCTAAAAGATCAATTAAGAAAATTGATATTATTTGTAATTTGTTTTAAGAATGAATTTATAGAAATGAAGCGTTTAAAGTATGAATACAATTTGGATAATTGTTAGTACAATTGCAAAAAAAAAATTGAAATGAGTTGTTAATTTAATGTCCGAACACTTAACTTTTTATTTTTTAAAAAGCTTTACTTGCTTTTTTTGAAATTAAGTAGTAAAATTATTTTACCTTTATAATATAAGAAAAAATAATGAAAATAGAAAATTTTATTGTCCTAAATTTGATAAAAGAAAGCAGAAAGAACAAAGATATTTCATCTTCATCGATTATTGTAATTACTGTAATTGCTGCTGGGATTATTTTTTTTATTTCTGCGGTTTCTATAATGAATGGTTATATTTATGGGCTTATGAAAATATCCTTTGAAATAAAATCATTCCATGTTGATTTTCAGGCTGACCAGTCTATAGATTATGCAAAAAGAACCGTAACTCGTTTTATGAAAGACGATAGGGTTTTGTTTGCAAGTATTTATAGAGAATCAAGAACTCTTCTTTCTGCAAATGGTAAAACTACTGGAGTCGTTTATTTTAGAGAACTACCAGAAGATATTTTTATAAAAGATACGGGACTTGATAAAACACTAAAATTAGTAGATGGACAAAAAAGCATTGCACTTAACGAAATTATGCTTTCTCAAAAAACCGCACAAAAACTAAGGTGTAAAGTGGGTGACCATATTTTTATTTTGGCACTTGGTGAAAAAGACAAATCAAAGATTAAATTGAAACGTTTAAAAATATCTGGACTTTTTAGTACAGGCTTTGTTGAACTTGATGAGCAGCTTGCTTATGTTGGGACAGAAACTGGTAAAACTATTTTTGATGATTTTATTAAATATGATGTTTATATAAAACTAAAAGACTATATGAAATCAACAGATTTTGTAACTTCTCAAATGATGCTTGGCATTACAGGAATGTCCACATGGGAAGAAACTAATTATAATGATTTGACAGCGTTGAGATTTGAGAGAAATATCATTGCTTTTATTGTAATTTTGGTAATATTTGTTGCAATTTTGAATATTTTGACTACAATTTACATAACTGTTTTAGAAAAGAGACAAGATATTGGTATTTTAAAAGCTGTTGGTTATCCTCCAGATAAAATAACTTTGATATTTTTGTTGAATGGAATATATCTTGGTGTAATTGGCATTATCATTGGTATTTTTGGCGGGCTTTTTGTAATGAGTAATCTAAACGAGATAATAAAATTTTTTGGAGATATAGTAAATTTTTTAAATAGTATATCATACAATATTTTATCATTATTCGTAAATAATATAGAAAAACCAGAAATAATTGAAATTTTTTCAAAAGATTTTTATCTTGATAAAATTTACACAGAAATTTCTTTTTCAGAAATAGTTTTAGTTTCTATGTTGACTTTAGTTTTTTCTATAATTGCTTCAATATTGCCAGCTATAAAAGCTGGAAACATAAAACCAGTTGAGGTTATAAGAAATGGATAATTTATTAGTCGAAGTAAAATTATTAAAAAAAGATTTTATCAATAATGCAGAAACTCTAAACATTCTAAAAGGAATAGATTTTACTCTAACCAAAGGAGAATCTGTTTCTATTACAGGAGAAAGTGGCTCTGGTAAATCAACATTCTTAAATACAATTGGTGGACTTGATAATGTGAGTGATGGCTCTATAAAAATCGAGGGAACAGAGATTACATCTTTAGATGAAGAAGAACTAACTTTTTTTAGAAATAAACGAATTGGTTTTATATTTCAGTCACATTATTTATTGGAAGAATTTAACTCGCTTGAAAATGTTATGATACCATTCTTAATAAATAACTTCAACACAAAAAAGGCTAAAGAAAAAGCAAAATACTTACTCGACATCGTAGGTGTTTCAAATAGAATGTCTCACTACCCATCTCAACTATCTGGTGGTGAAAGACAACGAGTTGCCATTGCAAGAGCTTTTATAAACGATCCATCATTAATTCTTGCTGACGAACCAACTGGTAATCTTGACGAAAAAAATTCTAACAAAGTACTTGAGTTACTTTTTTCTATCACCCAAAAAGAAAAACACGCTCTTATTATGGTAACCCACTCCCAACAAATTGCAAAAATGACAGAAAAAAACTACCACCTTGAGGCAGGGATTTTAAATTTGGTGTGATTTTTATTCATAATAGAAAAATTTATTCTCTTCTAATTTATATAATTTCATTTCAGATTTATTATTATCATATTCATATTGTTCCCATCTTATTCGATTATTTTGGTCGTCATAAAAATATTTATTAACAAGTCGTAATATTAAATCAGAGTTATAAACAATATGAAAACATTTTTTGTGAAAATAAAAGCTATATCCAGTAGAATCTAATTTGTCTTTTATATAAAAATGAGTAATTATTTTTCTATTAAAAATATCATAATAAAAAGAAAATCCATCAGTATTTTTTTTATAAGTATTTTTCCTCTCTATTAACATTCCATTTTTGTTGTATTTAAAAATACTTTTATAAGTATCATTATCATATTTAGTTAGGATTTCAATATCATTCCCATACGAATCTATTTTATAAAAACTTTCACTTGTTAAATTGTTATTTTTATCATATTTCTTTAGATATAAATCATAATTATTATAATTATACAAATATATTTTTTTCCCTATTAGTTTATTCTCTATATCATAATTATCTTCTTCTACAAGTTTATCATTTTCATATAAATAAACATAATATCCAAATAATACACTTTCTTCATTATAACAAGATATTTTCATTAATTTATTATCTACATATTGATATTTTGATAAGCTATATTTATTTTTTCCATTATTATCTTCATAATAACGCTCTAATTCAATTAAATTTCTAAATTTATCATATTTTTTTATCGAAAAGTTTTCAATTTTATCAAATTTTTTAGTTTTTTCATTGTATTTATATTCTAAAGTATGCCATTCTTTTACTTTGCCATTAATTTTAAGTAGATCCAAATCATTTTTTAATATACTTTGAGAATATAGAACTGAAATCCCTATTATTAAATTCAGAAAAAAAAATATTTTTTTCAAAAAAACACCTCTATTTATTAGAATATTCGCCAAAAATACCATTATATATTTATTTTTTATTTAGTTCAAGAAAAAAATATATGATTTTTTATTTTTTTTTTAAAACAACTATTGACAAATCATTTAAAATAATATATATTCTTTTTAAATAGAAACACTAAAGAGGAATTTGGATTGCCCGTCCATCCCCTTTTTTGTACTTTTAATACTTAAATACTTTATAAACGCAAAAACCTCGTTGTTGACGAGGTTTTTTGTCTTTTTGTAAAAAATAACCTCTTTATAGAATTAACTTATTGACATATAAAATTTATCTTATTAAATCTAAATTTGAATGATTGATAAAATCTAATTGACTTTTTATTAAATTAAATTAAAATCATTATTAAATGTTTTATTCAACATAAAAAAATTAGGAGAAAAAATGATTTTTATTGGAAGTGATCATGGCGGTTTAGAATTAAAAAATGAGGTTTTGCAATACATAAAAAACGAATTAAAAGAAGAAATTATTGACAAAGGGTGTTATTCAAAAGATTCTGTTGATTATCCAGATATTGCAAAAGATGTTTGTTCTGATGTTTTAAAGAATAATGCGATAGGCATTTTAATTTGTGGAACAGGCATTGGCATATCAATTGCTGCAAATAAAATCGATGGGATTAGATGTGCTTTATGTTCTGAAGAATATTCTGCGAGCATGGCAAAAAGACATAATAACGCAAATGTTTTGGCTCTTGGCGGAAGAACGATAGGTGCAGAATTAGCCAAAAGTATTGTTAAAAGTTTTTTGCAATCACAGTTTGAAGGTGGAAGACACGAAAAAAGAGTAAATAAAATCATGGATTTGCAAAAATAAGTTTTAATAAATCTCTTAAAGAACACAAAGACACAGAGAAAAAGAGTTTTGGAGAATTTTTTCCTTCTTAACTCGGTGTTCTCTGTGCCTCCGTGTGAAATTTTAAAAATCAGTACAAGGAATAACAATGGAATTAATTAAAGGCTCTGAATCATTTAGTTGTGAAACTCAATCTAAAATTGGTATTTTGGCTATACAAGGGTTTAGTGGTGCGACAGGAAGTATTGTTTACCTCGCAAAATTTTTTGCAAAACAAGGTTTTAATGTTGAATGCCCAAGGCTAACAGGGCATGGGACTAACTGGCAAGACTTGGAAAAAACTTTACATACTGATTGGATAAATGATGTTGAGAAGGCTTTAGATATTCTAAAAAAGAGAGTAGAGACAGTTTTTGTCGTTGGGCTTTCTATGGGCGGTGCATTAGCATTATACTTAACCTCAAAATATCCTGATATAAAAGGAATAATTTTAATAAATAATGCCTTAATACTTAAACATCCAAAATTCTTTTTTGTACCATTTTTAAAGAATTTTGTTAGAACGACAACTGGCATTGGCTCTGATATAAAAGACCCCAATGAAAAAGAAATTTGTTATGAGGCTATACCAATAAAAGGTGTTTATCAATTTCTAAAAACATTAGAAGTCGGTAGAAAAAATATCTCTAAGGTAAACCAACCAATAATAATTTTTAAGTCAAAAGAAGACCATGTTATACCTTGTTATAATGCTACATATACTTATAAAAAAGTTTCATCAAAAGAAAAAGAATTAATTTGGCTTACAAATTCTTACCATGTAGCAACTATGGATTATGATAAAGACTTAATTTGTCAAAAGAGCCTTGATTTTGTAAATAAATATGACAAAATTTAATAACTAACAACATTCTCACAAAACAAACCCAAACCCATTTTTTAACCAACTATAATTAGAAATAAATTATTATCAAAACTTCTATATCCTGATAAATTATTGTTTTTGAACTCTATATTAATTATTTAATCTTTGATAAAAGAATAAAAAAGTTGTAAAAATTTATTCTTTTTTTAAAATAATTATTGACAAGTTATTTAAAATAATATATATTCTTTTTAAATAGAAACACTAAAGAAGAATTTGGATTGCCCATCCAACTCCTTTTTTATATTTTTTAAATTTTTAATACTTTATGAACAAATACTAAAAACCTCGTTGTTAACGAGGTTTTTGGTTTTTTTAGATATGCTTATATAATTTTCTAGATAACCCATAGTAAAAAGTATAGCTCTGTCACTTGGGGACAAACCCAAACTCATTTTTCAATCAAATCTTTGTAAATTTCGGTTCTTCTTTGAATTAAATTTTTTTTTTTATTAAAATAGGTTATAGATATAAATTTTATAAATAAAAATAAATTTTAGATTTTTTAACAAAGAATTAATTATTTTATGATATAATTACTAAAAATATAAACTTCTTTTGTCGTTAATTTCTCTTAGAGAATAATTAATCAGCTGGCATAGTCGGCAGTTACATAAAAATTTTGGAGTGAGCAATGAAATATTATGGCGGAATTGATCTTGGAGGCACAAAAATTTATTCTATCGTTATAGATGAGAGAGGGACAATTTTAAGCAGAGAAAAGGTTAAAACAAATCAAGAAAATGGATTAGAGCCTGTAATAGATAAAATAATTGAATGTTACAAGAATGCCGTTAAAAATGCTTCTTTACAAGAAAAGGATATAGAGGCTATTGGTATGGCAGTTCCTTCTGCTGTTGATGTAAATAAAGGAATACTGCTTTATGCTCCAAATCTTGGGTGGAAAAACTTAGAATTATCAAAAATAATGTACGAAAAACTAAGAAAGCCTTTTTTTATAGATAATGATGTAAATATGGGTGTTTTTGGTGAATATTCTCTCGGTGTGGGTAGAAATTATAAACATATTTACGGGATGTTTGTTGGTACTGGTATTGGTGGTGGTTATGTTGTTGATGGAAAGATTATGAGGGGTGTAAATCATACTGCAGGAGAAGTTGGTCACATGATAGTAAAACTTGGTGGACCTCAATGTAATTGTGGTAGAAGAGGTTGTCTTGAAGCCATTGCAGGTAAGGTCGGCATTATAAATTATATGAAAAAACTCGTTGATAAAAAAGGCGAGAAAACTATGTTAAATGAAATAAGTCCAGACTGGCGAAGGTCTGTTGGTTCTTCTGCATTAAATAAATGCTTTGTGAAAAATGATAAGGTTGTTGTTAGAGCATTAACTCGTTCTGCAACCGCTATTGGAATAGCTGCTGCAAATCTTATAAATTTAATAGGTATTGAGGCTATTATTCTTGGTGGTGGACTTATCGAAGAGATCGGGGATCTATTAATTCCTATTATTAAAGAATATATGGTTAATTATTCAATCGCTGATGGAGCAAAAGGAATTCCTCTTTTAAAATCAATATTAGGTGATGACGCTGTGGCTTTAGGTGCTGCATGGCACTGTGTTTTACCAGAAAACAATAAATATCTTTATACTGGAAGTAATTAGCCAAAAAATTATACTGATCGCAAAAAGAACATGAGGATTTAATTTAAAAAGGTAGTTTTATAGATATTTTTTTGTGGTAAAAAAATTTCATTTATAAAAATTAACTAATATATGAACTGATTTATTCATTCTATTCAACTATTTTTTTAAAAAATTTTATAAATATTCTCTAAATTTATCAATATCCTTAACAAAATCTAAAAGATTATCATTAGAATCTTTTTTTGCTTCATTTGTTATAAGGCTATCAGGAGGGATTAGTTTTAAAATTTGTTTAATTGGAAAACTTCCATTCCCAAAATGTAGATGTTTGTCATAGACTCCATCAAAATCTCCATCCGTTAGATGATACATTTTTGGGTTTAATTTTATAAATTCTTCTAAAAAATAGAAAGGTTTTATTTTTTTTGAATTGGCAGCACAAATTGCATGCCCAATATCCAGACAAAACCCGATTTTTGCATTTTTTGTTACAAATTCAATTTCTTCTTTAGAATATCCAACACATATAAACTTTCCATCTAAACTATAATAAGGTTTGTTTTCTATAACTATACGACTATCATTTATAATTTTTAATTGACGCGTTGTTTCTTCTATATGCCCTTCGACTCCAGGATGAAAAATTATAATTTCTGATTTTAAAGAATCTGCGTATTTAAGTGCCTCATTTGCAAAAGTGATATTTTTTGCAAGTTGTTCTTTTTTGGCAAAATTTAACCCATGACTAAAATGTGGTGCGTGTATTATATATGGGATATTTAAGTTTTCCCAATACGTGACAGTTTCTTTATAAGAATCTGGTATTACATAAAGTTCTACATATTGAATAAAATTTGTTTCATATAATTTTATCGCTTCTTCTACATACTGCTTATTTATAGACCATAATTTCAAACCAATTTTATACATCATCCCTCAACTTTTCTAATATTTTTTTTAGAATAAGAATAAATCTACAATTTTTCTATATCTTTTATTGATAATCGAATTTCCTTTATTAGTTAATATAATACCTCTTTTAGTAAAATCACAAATATTATTTTAACCAATCCAATATTTTTATCTTACTATCAGTAAAAAGAATTTCATCTAAAGCTTTATCGAGTTTTGCACCATCAAAATACTTTTCGATTAATTGTTTTTCATCTTCTGTTATACCAAATTTCTTTGATAATAAACGGATTAAGGTTTTTTGTTGCTTTAGTATTTCGCCTTTCTCTATTCCTAACTTTACCCCATCCTGAAACGATGTATCTATAACGCCTTTTAAATCACGATAGATTTTTAGACTTTGTTGATAATCAAACATTTCATCACTATTAAAATTGGCAATTTTTGCAACTTCAAAACCTTTTTTAAATATAGGTTCATTTAATATATTAGGGATTTCGTTAAAATCTTCAAGTTTTTTTAAAAAATAAAGCCATTTTTCAAAATGTGTTGTTAATTCGTCTTCTTTTTTATTGAATAGTGGCATTTCGATAAATATGTATGTCAATTTATCGTAAAATACCTCGCAATACTGGTTTTTTAGTTGAATTTTATTTATATAATCATTATTATTCTTATTATCAAACTTAAAGTCCAATAAAGCAATGCAATAAACAGGTTTTAAATTGTAATCCCATTCCCCTTTTTCTGCTTGCTCTTGCAATGGAAAGGTCGAGTAAAAAACTGTACGGTCTTTAAAGAAATTTAGTTTAGCTTTTTGCATCTCAACGATAAACTTCTGTCCAGTTTTATTTTCGCAGTAAATATCGTAAATTGCTTTTCTGTCACTATTGATATTTCCAAGTTTTTCTGTTGGTTTAAAAGTTAACTCAGCAATTTTATGTTCTTCTGGAAGTATTTCATTTAAAAAATCAATTAATAAATCTTTATTTCCTTCTTCACCAAAGAGTTTTTTAAAACCAAAGTCTGTATATGGATTTATATATTTTGCTGCCATTTTTAACCCTCACATTAGTTAATATAATAGAAAAAGATTGATTTTTCAACTGTTTTTTTGGAAAGCATTTTTAAAAATTTGTAAAATAAAAAATACTAATCCCTATTATACAACTCATACTCCAATGGAAATGGCTCTAATGCTCTTGGGAGTAAGCCGTTGACCCATGCTAAAAATAACCCGTAGTTTATAGAATAGACATTATTTTCTTTTAACGCCTCAAGTCTTCGTTTCATACGATTTTTTGAGACCATGCAACCAGCACAGTTTATAGTTAGGAAGTATTCTTTTAATTTTTTTTCGTCTGGAATGTTATGAGCAAACTCAAATTCTACCTTTGATTGAACGAGTTGTTTAAATAATCGTGGAATTTTTACAGTGCCAATATCATCAGCCTGTTTGTGATGCGAGCAAGACTCAAGAACTAAAACTTTTGAGTCAGGAGGAACGCTTTTTAATTTTTTTATGCCTTCAACAAAATACGACAAGTCCCCTTTTTTGCGAGCGAATAATATCGAAAACGATGTAAGCATCTGATCGTCTGGAATATCAGCAGCAACTTTACTAAATGCCTGACTATCAGTTATTACAAGTTTTGGCTTAATTTTGAGAGAATCATAAAAATACTTTAATTCTCGTTCTTTTACTATCAAAATCCCGCAATCTCTATCTAATAAGTCTCTAATTGTTTCTACTTGCGGCAAAATTAACCGTCCCTTAGGAGCTGCAAGATCAATAGGTGTAACTAAAATCACAAAGTCATTCTCACTAACAAGTCCTTCAACTGGGGTAATTTCATATTCGAGTTTGTCAGAAAGGCTTATCAATGTTTTTTTTAGTTCATCAAGCCCTTTTTTGCCAACATTATCGATTAAGACTTTTGGATAATTGCCAACCCAATTAATTTTTTCTTCGTTTATTGAGTTGTCTGCAAAAGTTAGTGCAAAAACAACAACTTTATTCTTTTCTGCAATTTCGTAAAATAGTTTTTTTTCTTCTTCTTTAGGTGGAAGGTCAGCTCGAGTTACAAATATAGAAATATCACAAACGCTCAATCTATCAACGCTTTTTCGGATACGCAAAGCCCCAAGTTCGCCAATATCGTCAAGTCCAGCAGTATCAGTAATTGAAACAGGTCCCAAAATCCCCATTTCCATACTGCGAGTTACTGGGTCTGTAGTAGTCCCTGCGTTATCGGATACAATCGAAACTTCTTTTTCAAAAATATTGTTCATTAGATATGATTTACCAGAGTTTCTTAGTCCAAATAAGACTATTCGTAACTGTTCTGAGAGTGGAGTATTTTGTAACGAAGACATAATTACCTCTTTTTAAAGAATGAAGTTAAATTAATTGGGTCAAAATACGAATCAATGAGTGTTTTATCTGCCTCAGTTTCTTTAATTATTATATTTTTTAGCTCGTCAAGTGATGATGGTTTTTCTTTCTCAAAAACACTTTGTAATTCTTTGACTTTATTATACCCAAAAATTGGTATTAATGAATTTAATAAAGCTTTTGAGTTTAAGAAATTATTTTCTATCTTTTTTGGATTAATTTCTAAGAGTTTTATGAATTTATTTATAAATGAAGTAATAGCTTTTTCTGTACTATCAAAAGCATGCAAAAAAGATTTTACAACAAATGGCAAGTAAGGATTTAGTTGTAACTGTCCATTTTGAGTATAACAAGAAATTTTTTTACATTCAAATTGAATATCTATTGACAAGCCCCTAACATATTCCAAAATGACTGGATTTGTTTTTGCTGCCATTATTGTTGAGCCATATTGTAGATTTGGATGAATGAGTTCGCCTACAAAACTTGAAGTGTATAACAATAGATCTCCTGTGATTTTAAATAAATTTTCTGCCACAAGGCTAACTCCATTTGCAAGTTCTGACAATTTATCAAGGTTAGCGATTTCATCTGTTAAATTTTGGCTTCTTGATATGGAAAGGTTAGTTATATTTCGTAAGTGCTTTTCTGCAAAAAAAACATATTCTTTTGGTGCAAAAAAACAAGTGCCAATCGCTGTCCCTCCAAGTGGAATAGTTCGTACTCGCTCTTTGAGTTTATTAAGCCTCCATCTATCACGCTCGATGCTTCCTGCCCACGATGCAAAAACTTGTCCCAAAGTAATAGGAAGAGCGTCTTGCATCTCTGTGCGACCAGTAATGATTATATTTTCGTACTCAGATTCTTTTTTGATTAGAATCTCTTGCAAATCTATAACAAGCATTTCAAGTTTCATTAATTTACGAAGCAACAAAACCGTAACTGCTGTTGGGAATGTATCGTTAGTTGATTGGAATCTATTTATATCATCAATAGGATCAATTTTTGCTTCATTGTGGAATGTCTCAAGATAAATTTCTTTGGAAAGGTTTGCGATTACTTCGTTAAAGTTAAAATTTAAGCTTGTCCCAGCTCCGCCTTGTTCTAATGGTAGGACAAACTGATCGTTATATTTGCCTTCGATTATTAAGTCAATAGCTTTTATTATACAATTATATATTTCAATGTTGAATCTTTTTTCGTATTCTTGGATAGCCATAATGCAGGCTTTTTTTACTTGTGCGTAAGAAATAATAAGTTCTGGAGGAAGAGAGTCTTTCCCAAAATTAGCGACTGCCAATTTCGTTTGGGTAGAATAATATTCTTTATTGTCCAAGTAGTGACTCCGTTACTTACTTTTTTCTATCTTGTAGTTTTCAAGAAGTCTCAAAAAATCATTTGATGCGTATTCCATTTGTTTTTCGAGTTCTTCTGGAGTTTTTGTCATTTCTATTTTGTCAATGATAGAATGAGATATATTTATCGCAGCTCTTTTAAAATTAATGTCGGTTAATTCCATTTTTGGTTTACTATTGTCACTCATATTTTTTTGCCTTAAACAAGAAATTTAAAAACATCTTTTCTATATTTTAAATTAGGATAATTAAAAACTTATTTGTATATATAATACCAAGTGTCGTATTTGTCAATAAAATATTAATTTTTGTTCTATAAATTATTTTTTAAATCAGAGTGCCGTTACTCTGCTCTAAATTAATTAGTTTACACTGTCCTGTTTTTTATTGCGAAATCAAGACATTGTAAAAACAAGTCCTCTGTTTGAGAAGACAAGCCATAAATCAAAGACCCAATTGATTGAATATCTTTTGGGGGTTCTTCACACAAAAGCAATAATTCACCAACAACTTTTAAGTAATGTTGTTTTTGAATAAATTGACTTTCGATGTCAGCCAAACTTCTTTCTTCTTCCATACGACACTCCATTGTGATAAGAATAATGCCTATGCAACCAACGGTCACACCTGCTTTGCTATTCTCACAATGGAAAGATTAGAAAGCTTATCACGCTGGTTGATAGGCTTCTATTAATTTAATCCATTGTAAAAAAATAGTCAATGCAAATATATTAATTTGGTGTGCAAATTATTAATATACTGGCATAAAAAACTTTCAAATAATCTTAATTACTATTGTATTTTAAAACCTATCAAAATGTCAATATAAATTTGAATTTTTTTTTATACCAACCGATTGGATATTTCATAGTTGATAAAATTTGAAATTTCAACAATAATTGTTTATTATGAAAGTTAAATTAACTAAGTATATTTAGGAGAAATAATTATGCAAACAGATTACGATGTTATAATAATAGGTGCAGGTCCTGCTGGTGCGAGTTGTGCAAAACATCTTGTGGAGAATGGAGTTAAAACGCTTATTATAGAAAAGAGGACGTTGCCTAGGTATAAGTGTTGCGGTGGATTGTTGTCAAAACGTTCTGTTGATTTCTTAAAGACTAATTTTGGAGATATTCCAGAAAATATTTTATCTAATCCTAAATCTGTAACATTAAAGATGTCAAAGACTGGAAATTCATTCTTTGATATTGACAAAAATGAATGGGTAAGTGTAAAAAGACATTTATTTGATTATTGGCTAATTAATGAATCAAAAGTAGAGTTACGTGAAAATAGTTTTTTTATTTCTTTTATTGAAGAAGAAGGATATATAAAAATCAAGTATAGAAATAATGATAAAGATAATTATGTTACCTGTAATTACCTTGTTGGAGCATGTGGCGGAGTAGGGACAACTCGAAGATTATTAGATAATTCTATTAATATTAATACTGTCATAGGTTATAAACAATTTATTTATGAAGGAAATAGTAATATTGAAAAAAAATATTATTATTATCTCTTAGGAAAAAAATATACTGATATGTTTTCCTGTTTTTGTGTAAAGGATGGATTAATTTATATTGGTGTATCAATTCATATTAAAAATTTAAAAGATAATAATTATTTTGAACAAGTTAAAAATAAGTTGAAAGAAAAATTTAATTTAGAATTAACAAATCTTATAAGGAAAGAAATTTGCTTAAGTGATACAAGTGTTTATGACTCCAGATTTTATTTTGGAAGAGATAACTTCTTGTTAATAGGAGAAAGTTCTGGATTTCTTTCTAGTTTAGGAGAAGGTATATCATCAGCTTTAATATCTGGAAAGTTGGCTTCATTAGCAATAATAGATTCAATTAAAACTGAAAAAAAACCAATATCTTTATATAGTGAAATGGTTGCAATTGAAAAAGAAGATATTCTAAAAACTTTTAATGTTGGAAGAAGCTTATAAAATAAATAACAAATATATGTAGTTATTGAAAGGAAATAAAATATTTATATATTATGATCAGTTATTCAATATTGTTATTTATACCCAATCGTTTTTAAAAGGGCAATCAGAATAATACCGCTTCAATAAATTTAAAAAAATTATTTTTTTTATTAGATCGAAATTCTGATTATTATATATACAAATCACCAAATTTAGGATTTGATACTCTTATTTACATTCATCAAGAAATTTTATTTCCATTTTTTTATTTGTAACAGGATGTTTAAATCTATAATAAAAACAAGTAAGTCCTAATTCGTCTTTGTTAGAATAATTTCCATAAGTAGCGTCCCCAATTAAAGGAATTAAATATTTTTGAAAATGTTTTCTTATCTGATGTGTTCGTCCAGTCTTTGGATAAACAGTAAAATAAAATAAATCATTTTTTTCTTTTGTGAACTTAATGTAACTTATAGCATCTTGAGACTTGCCTTTCCATTCCAAAAAATCTCTAATAAAAAAAGTTTCTTGTTTTAGGTCGAATTTTGGAGTAATCGCAAGATATAATTTTTTTACATCTCTTTCTTTAAACATTTGGTGTAGCAAAGTTTCTACTTTTTTATTTTTTGCAAAAAAAACTAAGCCTTTTGTAGGTTTGTCGAGTCTATTGATTGTAAAAACTTGATAATCTATTTTCTTTTCGTCAAAATATTTTTGCACACCGTAAGAAAGGCAATCAGTATCAGAAAAAGGGGAAGGGCAAGTATTAACTCCAGCCTCTTTATTTATAATTATTAAATGTTCATCCTCGTATTTGATATTTTGTTTATTCATAGAATATTCTTTTATTGGAAACTCTGGTTGAAAAATCTGCAATAAAAAAGTATCATCAATGATTAAATTATGATCTTTAATTCTTTTATTATTATGCCAAACACTTCCTTGTATTATTAGTTTTTTAGAAGCGTTTTCATCTAATTTTAAATGAGTGCAAATGGTTTCTAATAAACTCATTTTCTGATTTTTTTTTAATTGTATGTAATATCTTTTCATCATTATATTCTACCCTAAGTGACAAATTTAATAATTTCAATTTCTACACCTTTTTATAACACAGATTAATCAGATTGTCACAGGTTAAATTGTATAATTACTTGATATTAAAGTAATTGGATTTCATGATTTTTGACAAACTAAAAACTCTTTGTTATAGAGATTGATTAAATTTTTTTATCCTATTTTTTCAAGAATATGTAAATACTCATAAGTACTATTCGCTTTATGATTACGATTTTCTGTCTTATCAGCCTTAAATCTTTGATATTGAGTCTTAATTAAGTCATATTTACCATATTTTTGCATAATTAATTTTATTTCTTCTTCTTTCATCAATCCTTCATTATTATAACTTAAAAAAATATATTGAAACTTTGCATTTTTTATTAATTCTTCAAAATTATTACTAACATCTTGTTTTCTGCAGTATAGGGAACGATTGTAATTTCGTAAACCAGTTTTACCATTAGGGGTAAAAATGTCATATTTTGCAATAGTATTAAGAATATGATAATTTGCTCCATATTGTCTTTCATTATACGGAGGGTCAAGATACAATATATCTCCCTCAATTTTTTTTATCAGGATATTACTATCTTCATTATAAACATCATGACAATTATCATTTATTTCAAATAAAGCAGGCTCTAAAATTAGTTGTTTACTTGCTGTTGCTTTAATTTTTTTTAAAAAAGCACCGTAAACAGATGCTGTATTTGCAACCTTATCAGCACTTTCTATTAATGAAGCTAATAAAAAGTAATACATTTTATCCTCAATCACATTATTTTTTAACCATTCGTTTATTTTTAATCGTATTGTATCTATTTTTTTTCCATTATCATCACTAAAATATTGTCTTTCACTTCCACTACCCATACAATAATTTTTATAAATAAACCCATCATCTCTTAACTCTAAGTTATTCAATTCTTCTAAAAATTTTTTATAATCCATTGTTTCATGATTTTCAATGTAATTTTTGTTTAAAACATAACTATAATATTCAAAATCATTACTTATGACTTTTTTAACTTCTTTTTTAAAAACTCTTCCCACAATCCCTGTACCAGCAAAAATATCACAGAATGTTTTTTGTGATAAGTTTTTTCCAACCACGTTATAAATTGTTTCTTTAAGAAAAGTTGATAATTTATATTTTGAACCTATATAATTCATTTATTCTCCAAACTATCTAAAATTGTTTCTCTTGAAAAAGGAATAAAAAATAATTCTACATTAAAATTTTTGTTGTTTAAAAAATCAATTGCCTGTTGAGTGTTTTCAACAAAAGATAATTTATTTTCAAGATCCATTTTTTCAGAAATCATATTATTAACAAAATTGATTAATTCTATGTTACTTTTATATAATTCAATCTTATTGATAAAATACATAGGAATTTTAATCGTTTCCATCTTTTTTCTCCTCATTATCATCTTTAATTATGTCAAGTGGACTAATACCAAAGAAATTAGCAAGTTCTACTACATTACTCTTTATTGGTTCAAATTTATCAGATAATAGATTGGATAACTGATTTTTTGATATGCCAAGCATTTTTGCTAATTCACTTTGAGATTCAATCTGCTTTTTTGCCATAAGTTCCCTTATCTTAAATTTATCTAATTTCATAATTAATATAATCCTTTTTTGAAAACAAGTCAAGTATTTTATTAACACAATACAAGTATTTTATTAACTTCTTAATTTGTTTACTATTTTATTTAATTCTTCTCTCCATTTATAGGGGTCATACCAAAAACAGCCAATACATCCTTTTTCATCGTGTTTATCAGTTTGCCATTTTTCAGTTCCTTTATACCAAAAATAAATACCAGGAAAATTACCTCTAATATTTGTTTTTACGCATTTTTCGCAATATCTTGATTTTAATAAATTATTACTTCTAGTAAGTAGAATAAATTTAGATTTTATTTCATCTTCAGTCATATTTGGGGAATTTTCTTTTTCGTCTGTATTCCATCTAACTTGTGGAAATTTATGGTCTACTTCGAGTTCCTTTGGTGGCATTTCTCGCAATAACATTGCTTCTTCGTTTTTATATACAAATTTGACCTTTTTAGAAAGTTCTGGAGGAATTCCTGCTCTTGATTTTGTATCTTCCAATATTTCTAAAGATTTTAGTTTTCGATGTATTGTGTTATTTTGACATTTATTACAAAATATAGTTTTATAATAATTAGCTTTTTCGTCTACATCAAGCTGAATTCCGTTTTGTCTCCAAACCTGCCATGTTTTGGCTTGTCCAGATTTGAGTTCACATTTAGTACAATGCCATTTTAAATCACTCATTATTTCAAAATCATAATATGAAGTTGTATCTTTTTTAAATGGATTCATTTTAAAATTCCTTTTTAAATACAAAAATATATTCATGTTTAAATATAAAATAATCACTTTTCAAAGCTCTATATTTCCAAATACCTTGTTGACCTAATTTGCCACGATTGCCTTCAATGTTTTTTACTATTATTCCTTTTAATTTTACATTAAAGTTTCTTTTTATCATATCCATACAATAAAAACCTAATGGTAATACCTCGCTATTTTTATATACATCGCCTAAAACTATTGCAAAATACCTATTTTTTTCGAGATATATTAAAGAATTATCACAAACAAGCTTAAATTGGTCAATAAATTCTTGCATGTTATCAATTTGAGATAAATCATTCTTATTATCTGTAAATTTAACAATATCCATATAAGGAGGGTGCATCAATACAAATTGGACATTCTCAATTTTTAATTTATTTTTTGCATTTGTAATATTTAGATTTATTTGATTTTTATCTAAAGAGTCACATTGTGCGATATAATAATTACTATCGAATAAATTATCATTCATAGCAGTATTTACATAGTTAATCATTTGTGGATTTATATCAACTCCAATATATTTTCGTTTCAATTTTTCACATTCAAATAGCGTTGTCCCACTCCCCATAAATGGTTCAAAAATCGCTTCGTTTTCTTTTGTATATCTTTTTATTAGTTGACATGGTATTTGAGGAATAAAATTGCCATGATATATATTTTTGTGCTTACCAGTTTTATCTCTTTCATTAATTAACCACAAAGAATCAACATCAATATCACTTTCTTTCCAATTTTCTAAGTTTAAGTCATTTATTTTCAATTAATATAATCCTTTTGATGATTTATTAACTTCTAAGCATTTCTATTATACCATATTATTTCAAAAATTTGAATAATTATCAAGTTGAATTTATAACACGGATTGTCACAAGTTAAATTGTATAATATCCAATCGTTTCTAAAATGGCAATCAGAATAACATTACCTCAATAATTAGTTTAAACCATGAATAAAATGCAAAAAACGAGATAAATTTGATTAAAACTCCAATAAATTGAAAAGAAATCATCTTTTTTATTGAAATACTCTCTAATTCTTCGTGAACTTTGTGGCAAATTTATAGTAAATTCAAATCATATTTTTTATGAATTAGGAATATTTAGATTTTAATCCTGTTAATGTTTTCATATTTATAATAATAAATAGCAGTTTGCATGTCAAGAATAATATTTTTTAATTAAGGCAAAGAATTGTTACTATTTTTCTGTTTTTTTGTTAAAGCCGTGGGGACAGACCCAAAAATTTTTGGATTAATAATCAAGCGGGTCTGTCTCCCCAGTTTATTTATTCTAAGAATAAATTCTTACCAAGATTATACGCTTTATTCATAATATCTGGGTTTTCGCTAACCATAGGCTTATAATCTTTATCAAGGTTATAAGCTAACAAACTTTCTTTTATCTCAAAACCTACAAATCCAACCATATTTTTAAAATTATTGATATATTCTACAAATAAAGTAGGGACAGGTTGATTTTGGGTAAATATAAAAGATGCTTTTTTACCTTTTGGAATAAGTGAATTAACATTCATATCGATATAAGGAAACAATCTATCCAACCATAGTTTCGTTTGTGCTGTAACTTCCCCAAAGTAGATTGGTGTTGCCACTATGATTCCATCAGATTCTTGTATTGCCTTATAGATTTTTTGCATATCGTCTTTTATTACACATTCTGCAACATTATTTTTTTTACAGTAATAACACCCTTGACAACCTTTTATACTCATATCATTAAGATAAAAAACTTCACTTTCAATCTTTTGACTAGCCAAACCTTGTTGTGCTTTTTCGATCAAAATATGAGTATTACTGTTTTTTTTTGGACTTCCAAATATAATAACAACCTTTTTCATACTAAATCTCCCAATTTATTTTATAATTGTATAAACATTCTCTTTTCTTGGCGATGCTTTGGCAATTTCATTTTTTCTATATCCTAGTGCAATGGCATGACTTATTTTATAATTGTTAGGAATTTTGAATTTTTCTTTATATTCTTCGATTAACTTTTTATTGTTTTTATCAAGAGAGAATGAATTAATGACTCCAATCCAACAAGAACCTATTGATAAACTTTCTGCTGCTAATAGCATATTTTGAGTTGCAACAGAACAATGACTGGTATAAAGCGAGTCGGATTCGTCTCCGCAAACCAAAATAGCAGTTGGAGCATTATAGAATACATGAAAATTTGGATTATTACCTACTTCTTGTAGATGTTCATTATTAGATAACTTTAGTGATTGTTTTGTTTCTACACTAAGTTTATCGAGTATTTCTTTATTACTGATTACGACAAAAAACCAAGGCTGTCTATTATAACCACTCGGAGCATAACATCCTGCTTCAATAATTGTATGAATTGATTCATTTTCGATAGGTTTGTCTAAAAATATACGTGTACTACGTCGTTTTTTTATGATTTCTAAAACTTGATTTTCCATTTTTTATTATTCCCTCCATTAAAATGTTTAATTAGTTTTAAAAGAAATGATGATATATTTTCTTTCATTTCTTTTATTTTTCAATTGATTTATCTCCTCCTCTAATTTATTTTTTTTTTTAGTTTTAAATAACCGATTTTAGTGATATAATTATTTAAAAATTATGTTTGTAATATAAGCATATTTAAAAAATTGAAAATATAAAAAAGTATAGTAGTAAAAAACTTAATAGGATACCTATATTATGCAAAAAAATAGGACATTAATAGAATTAGGAAATTTTTTTAAAATGAAAAGAGAATCCTTGTCTCCTGAGATATATGGACTCAAAGTAGATTCTAGGCGGAGAGTAAAGGGCTTAAAAAGAGAAGAAGTTGCAACCTTTTCAAGTGTTAGTTTGAGTCTTTATACGTGGCTAGAACAAGGATGGGAGGTTAGCGTATCTACTGATACGCTGGAGAGGATAGCAAAGACATTAAAACTTACCGATGCTGAAACTAAATATATTTTTTTACTTACAAAGCAACATACTCCTCTTATGGCAAGTAATAAAGAGAGTAAAGTCGATCCAATATATCGAAATATACTAGACAGTTTTTTATATTATCCTGCTTTTATAATAGATAATAATTTTAATACGCTGGCGTGGAATAAATGTGCAGTCATACTATTTGGAGACTATGGTTTAATACCCAAAAAAGAACGAAATGCTCTTAGAAGAATGTTTCTTGATCCAAAAATGAAAGAATGTATAGAAAATTGGGAAGAAAGTGCTAAAAGATTAATTTCTGTTTTTCGTATTAGGATGGCTTATTCTCAAAAAGATGAATCGGATGAAAATAAAGAATTACTGGAAGAATTAAAACAAAAAAGTCCAGAATTTAATAAATGGTGGAGTAATAAAAAAGTTCAAGACGATACCAGCGACATAAAAATATTAAAACATCCTCATATTGGAAGGTTGCTTTTTTACCATACTTCGTTTCAATCAATAGATAATAATAACATTAAGTTGATAATTTATGTTCCTGAAGAGGATAGTTTCGATACTATAAAGCAATTTGTAGAAAAAGAAACAAAACAATGAAGTCTGTCCCCAAATTTGTTGATTTAAAACAAGTGAAGTCTGCTTCCTATTCGCATTCAACCTTAAAATTTTTACAAATATTTCTAATAAAATAAGAAAATTTACCAAAAAAAATAAAAAAAACATTATAATAAAAGGTGAGATATTTCCGTAGATATTTCCATAATATGGATTCTAAGACTTAAACTTTCTGAAAAAAAGAAAAAAATCTAAAAGTCAGATTTTTTTTATCGAGTTAATTATTCTAAATTAATTATATAAATTGTTTTATGCCATAAATTAAGATGTGAAATTTAATTATGGTATAAAAAATGCTATATGTAAAAGTTATATTCTAAATTGTAGAAAGAAGATAAAAAAAATGGAAATATTAAAAAAAATCTGGCTTTTGATGATTTTTGTTTTAGTGTTTTTTTCTTGTTCTGTGCCTTCTCTCATAGTCGAAAAAAAATATTCTACACTAAGGATAAATTTAGAAAGTGTTAGAGGTTGGACTCCTGCCAAATATGAGATTGAAGCGAAAAGTGGTGATTTAGTTAAAACTGCTGTTTGTACATCAAATTCTACAAGTATGAATCTTGATCTTGGTTTATGGAATATAAATGTTATCGCGAAAGATAGTAATGAAAATATAATTTATCAAGGCAATGCCTCAATTAATCTTAGCTTGCAAACAGAAAGTGTCACAATTCCTCTTTTGGAAGAATCTGGCAATTGTAAAATCATTATCAATAATGAGTCTGCTTATTCTATCCAGAGTGGGAAGCCTGCGTTTATCGAAAAAATAGTAATTACTGCAAATAGATTAGGTTTTGATAGTATTGTTAAAGAATTAACTAATTTTAGTGATACTGCAATATTTGCTGGTCTTGCAGGTGGAAATTGGGACTTTTTGGTAGAATGTAAAGCTAAATCGCTTAATGATGACTATACAGAACAGACTGGTTTTTATACAACTTATCTTAAGAATACAATGACTAAATCGATTGTAACTGGTAAAGTTCAAAATTTTATTTTTGGTATTACAACTCAAACCAAAGTTACGCCAGTAATTGCATCAGTTGCTTCTGGAAATGTTTCTTCTGGGACATCGTTAGTTTTAACTTGCGATACTCCATTATCTTCTATTAAATATCAAAAGAATAATGACGCTACTGCTGATTATACTACACCAATTAGTTTGGCAGGAAATAATGGGGATGTTATTACTATAAAAGTCATTGGCAGTAAAAATGGGTTAGAATCTTCTATTATAAATAAATTAACATATCAGATAATTGCAAATACAGTTACTCCAGAGCCTCAGTTTAGCCCTATTGGTGGAACATATAATTCGCCACAATTGGTAACTTTATCTTGTTCAGATATAAATGCGTCGATTTATTATACTGTTGATGGGGTGGCTCCAACTATTGGCAACACAAAATATTCTACTCCGATACAAATAAATACTACAACGATAATTAAGGCTATTGCAAAATCAGATGGAAAAGACCCATCAGGCGTTGTAAGTCAAACTTATACAATAAATATGTCAAAAGTTTCGACACCAGTTATTTTGCCACAAACTGGCAGTTACGATACAACAACGGATTTTAGTTTAAGCTCAGGGACTGCAGGGGCTTTGATTTATTATACGATAGATGGTGCGACTCCAACAAAAAATTCTACTCTATATACTGCTCCTTTTAAATTAACTGCTGGTAGCAAAACAATTAAGGCTATTGCAGTAAAAGAAGGTTACCTTGACTCTGATGTTGGAGTAGGTAGTTATACTATTACAGAGCCGTTTACAGGGATCATTATATATTTTGAAAAGCCGGATTCTTGGTCGAATGCTTTTATTTGGTTTGACAAAGATTCTAATGGTGTGTGGGAAACGACTGCACTTGGGGTAACACCAGGTGACATGGTAAATTATAGGACTGGTTGGTATAAAAAAGAAGTTAGTAATACAGCAAGTATAACATTCTTATTTAATGATGGAACTTGGAATAATAAACTTAATGATAGTGGAAAAGACTTTGTTACAACAAAAACTATTTGGATTACAAAGACTGGCTCTAAGTTATTCTCTGACCCCATAGCACCACAAGTGCCAGTTTTAAATACAAATCCTGCGGGTGGTTATTTTTCATCTGCCACAGTTTCAGTTACACTTATTGTTACAGGGACAAATATTGTAAGTAGTAGTTATACACTCGATGGGACAGACCCAAAGACAAGTGGTACTGCGATTAATTTTACAAATGGACAGATTATTACTATTGGCAGTGGGATGAATGCAGGGGATTCTAAAACTGTAAAAATGTATTCTACTAATAATGTTGGGGAAGTTTTTAAGGATTTTACATTTATAAAGGTAGATTCTACACAGACCACCGATGTTGATAATTTAAGACTTTATCAAGTTATGGTAGAATCTTTTCAGGATGGAGACCCATACAGGGATTACAATACTGGTTATGGTCCGAGTAATCATAAGGGCGACATTAGAGGTATTATAAATGCTTTGGATTATATAAAGAGTCTTGGGGTGAATGCTTTGTGGCTCACACCGATATTTGACTCAGATGGAACGGGGGCTTTGGATGCAACAGGCTATTTTTGTAGGGATTATTTTACAATTGATCCAAAATTTGGCTCTTTGGATGATGCAAAAGAATTGGTACAAAAAGCACATCAAAAGGGTTTATATGTATTTTTGGACGGTGTTTTTGGACATCATAAAGGTTGGGTTAAACCTTCACCTACTGGTAAGACTCCTTCGGGTGGGAGTGACCCAGTATCGTACCCGGGTAGTCTCGATTTCTATAAAGAAGTAGCAACTTATTGGATTGATACTTTAGAAATTGATGGATGGAGGCTTGATCAAGCTTATCAGGTTTCTACAAGAAATCAGGATAAAAATTACTGGCAAGATATAAGGACAGTAGTTGATGCAAAATGTCTTGAAAGAAAAAATGCTGGTAAAGAATGGGGAAAACTTGGTTATATGGTTGGCGAAATCTGGGATAGTGAAACAAATATACAAAAATGGGGATATGATGCAGCAGGTGACAAAGGACTTGAGTCATGTTTTGACTTTCCACTAAGGTATAGTTTAGTTCAGGTTTTGGCGACTCAAGAAGAATTGGGTCAATCTGGTGCATACAATCAACCTGCATCAAAATTAGTACAAGGTTATAACACTCATAGTAATTATTCGAGTTTTGCTCATCCAAATCTTATGTTAACTAATCATGACTTAGTTAGATTTGGTGATCTGATACAGCGATCTCCAAGTCTTGGTTATGGAAAAGAAAACCCAGATTACTGGAAAAGGCATAAGGCTGCGTTTAGTTTTATGGCAGCTTACACAGGTCCAATTACTATTTATTATGGTGATGAAATAGGCGATGAAGTGCCAAATTTTAAGAATAAAGGTGACAGTGGATTTTATGATGATAATGTGTCAAGATCAAACGGTCAAATAACAAATTTTGACACAAACCAAACTGATCTAAAAAATTATGTTACTCAATTGATGAATTATAGAGCCACTCATAGAGCCTTATGGGACGGTGCAAGAACAAATCTTTTAGGAACAGCAACTATCTATGCTGACCTAAAAATTTATGATACAGAAAAAATAATTTACATACTAAATACATCCACAACAACTGAAAATGTAAATATACCACAAGCAAGCGTTGGTGGCACAAAACTTACAGAAGCATTTACAAACACTGTAATACAACCAGTAAGTGGTAATTATACTGTTAGTGCGTCTGGACTTAGTGGTAGTTTTTTTGTGGTGGAATGATTCCTTCGAGTGGTGGGTAGAAAGTTTGTGGGTTGGAGTTCACCTCCTTTAGAAAAGGGGGGATGGATAGAATGCAAGAGGAAGGTTGTTATAAAGGGGACACATATAAAAAGAGACCTGACAGGTCTAAATATATATAAAAAGTGAAACAGAATATAAAAAAGTAAATTGCCTCAATTAAATTGTTATTTGTTTTATTTATTATAATGACAATTATTCAAATTGTAATTATTTATGTCTATATTTAGGAGGAAAATTTATGAAAGAAATGAAAAAGAATTTAAGAATAGTTTTTAAACTTAAATTCCTATTTGTTTCACTTGTTTTTGCTGTAATTTTTGGTTTTTCTTGTACACAAGAAAGTAGTAGTAGTTATAGCAAAAGTCAAAGTGAGGGCTATGGTACTCTAACCATAGTGTTACCACAACAAACAAGAGATTGGACTATTACTGATTATGAAGTAGTTGTTAATAGTCAAAATGTTACCAAAGTTGCTGCTAATCAAACAGGCATTATAAAAGTGGTGCTTCCAATTGGGACTTTTCAACTCATGGTACTTGGAAAAAACTCTGATGCAAAAATAATTTATAGAGGAATAGCAAATGTTTCATTGACAGAAGATGGGACAACAGTAACCCTACCTTTAATGCAAGAATCTGGTAGTGCAAAACTTACTGTTTATGATACTTCTGGATATTCTGTTAGTGGGGGACAAGCTGGGAGCATTGTAAAATATGTTATTACTGCAAAAATGATTGGTTTTCCAGACATTATAAAGGAAGTAAATAAATCTGGTGATTCTGTGGTTATTACTGACTTACTGTCAGGAGATTGGACTTTTACAGTTGAAGGTAAGGCTTATGGGTTAAACTCAGATTATTCTATAAAACAAAATGAGTTTGTTACATATCTATCAGATACTACAACAGATAAAATTTTATTAAATAAAATAATTAATTCTACACTATCAGTTACAAAACAAATAAAAGTAACTCCTGTTATAGCAAGTGTTATGTCTGGTACAGTTGCTGATAGTACTAAAGTTAGTTTAAGTTGCCTAACGAGTGGTTCTGTAATTAAGTATAAACTTGGAACTGACGCAACAGCGGATTATTCTACCCAAATTAATATTACAGGTGTTGCAAATTCTACAATAAAACTAAAGGTATGGGCTATAAAAAGTGGTTTAACTGACAGTGTTATTGGAGAATACAATTATACAATTGCAGATAATAATACAACTTCATCACCACAATTTAATCCAATAGGTGGAACTTATAATGCTCCAGTATCTGTTGCTATAACTAGCGAAACTGGTGCTGATATTTACTATACGACAGATGGGACAACTCCTACAACTGCAAGCACAAAATATTCTACTGCAATAGCGGTTAATTCTACAATAACAATTAAAGCAATAGCAAAAAATGGAGTGAAAAATCCATCGGATGTTATAAGCCAAACTTATACTTTAGAACAGTTGAAAGTATCAATACCAGTTGTTATACCATCATCTGGGTCTTATGATACAAGTAAAGATTTTAGTATTGTTTGTGGAACTGCTGGTGCTGAAGTTTATTATACAATAAATGGAGATATACCATCCACAGCAAGTACAAAATACACTGCTCCTTTCAAATTAACAGAAGGAAACAAAACAGTTAAAACAATTGGTATAAAAACTGGTTATGCTAATTCAGAAATAGGGTCAGAGTCATACACAATTATAGCTCCATTTACTGGAATTGTTGTGTATTTTGAAAAACCAGATGCTTGGTCAAAGGCATTTATTTGGTTTGATAAAGATTCTAATAACACATGGGAGACTACTGTTTTGGGTGCTACACCTGGGGATATGGTAAATTATAGGACTGGTTGGTATAAAAAAGAATTTAGTGGTATTAGTACTGTGACATTCTTATTTAATGACGGAACATGGAACAATAAAATTAATGATGGTGGAAAAGATTTTGTTACAACAAAGAGTATTTGGATTAGTAAAACTGGTGTTAAAACAGAGACTGACCCTTATGCTCCAAAAATACCAGTAATTAAAGCAACTCCAGCACCGGGTATTTATTTGACTCAACAATCAGTTGTTTTAACTGGGTCGAATGTTAATGACATCATTTATTATACGCTTGATGATTCGACACCGACAAAAAATTCCGCTATATATACTGCTCCAATAGTTGTTACAACTCCGAAAAGAATAAAGACTTTTGGTGTTAATGAGTGGAATCAAAGTGGAGAAATTGTAGAGTTTTACTATAATATAGATGTAAATGCTGATTTGGAATATCCAACAGTTTCTTCAAATGTATCTGTAACTACATCAGAGACCCCAATAGATGTAATTTTTACAATTAAAGATAATAAAAGTGCTACAACAACTGCTTATTATACAACTGATGGGACAGACCCAACGACTGCATCGCAAGTTTATAAAGCAGGCGATGCAACAGGTAGTGGAATGGCAGGAAATGTTATTAACATTACAAGTACAACAACAATAAAATTTTTAATTAAAGATGCTTATGGTAATGAGACAAAATCTATGTTCTATTATAGAATAGGTGCAAACACAAGAGCAGACTTTAGAGAAGAATCAATTTACTTTGCTATTACAACAAGATTTTATGATGGGGACTCAAGTACAAATGTTCACTGTTGGGATGATGCTGTTGCCAAAAATCCAGACACAGACCCAGCGTGGAGAGGAGACTTTAAAGGTTTAGCAGACAAACTTGATTATATTAAAGCATTAGGTTTTAGTGCGATTTGGATTACACCACCTGTTAAAAATTGTAGTGGTTATGATTATCATGGTTATCATGCAATTAACTTTAAAGAAATAGACCCAAGATACAAGACTTCTCAAGATAGCAGTGCTGAAGAAGCATATCAAAAATTTATTGATGCCTGTCATGCAAAAGGTATTAAAGTAATTCAAGATATTGTTTTAAATCACAGTGGTAATTTTGGAGAAGAAAATTTATTTCCATTGTTTAAGAGGAATGCTCCAACTGGTTTAAATGATACAATAGCATCTGTTACAAAAATGGATACTAACAATTTATTACCAGCAGATTATGACACAATTTTACCAGGGTTACAATATCAAGCCCGAATTGCAGCAATGAAAGAAGACACAAAAGATACATGGTTTAAATACCATCATTACAAATCATTGGACTGGAATAGTTATGCTGTACAAATGGGACAAATCGCTGGTGATTGCGTTGATCTAAACACAGAAAATCCAACAACAATTAATTACTTAATCGATGCTTACAACAAATATATTGATATGGGAGTTGATTCTTTTAGAATTGATACAGTAAAACATATTCCAAGATTGATGTTTAACACTTACTTTATCCCAGCATTCAAACAAAGAGGCGGGGACAATTTTTATACCTTTGGTGAAACTTGTGCAAGATATAGAGGTAGATGGAATGAAGGTGTACCTGCAATTTCTCCATCATTCTACACATGGAAAGAAGATCAAACTTGGACAACTGGAACTTATGAGCAAAATAGAGACTCGTCAGCTGCTAATTTTGAAGCATATAAGAGTAATTTTGCACCAGCAGTTACAGATAACCATAAGTTAAATGGAAATACATACCATACGCCAGATAGATCAAAGGCATCTGGTTTAGAACAAATAGACTTTCCATTACATTGGGCTTTTGCTAATGCAAGAGATGCTTTTGGTACTGCTTTATTTTTTGATAGCGACTACAACGATGCAACATGGAATGTTACTTACATTGACTCACACGACTACGCACCAGATAATGCACCAGAAAACCAAAGATTTGCACCTCCTCAAGA